>JBDNGR010000241.1:0-6480 GCA_041689165.1 Coxiellaceae bacterium | reverse complement strand
TAATTAACCGCTTACTTTGTGTTTGTGTTTGTGTTTGTGTTTGTGTTTGTAGGGGCAATCCCCCCGTGGTTGCCCTCTCAATCATACATCGATGCTATTTACCACACATGCACCCAACTGAAAGAGGGCGCGCACCCGATTTACACACCAAACCCGCCCCTACAAGCGCCCAACTTACGCGGATTCAGCTTGTCCATCCCTATGGTCAACATGCTTTTTGTGCGAGCGCTTCCTTTTCTTTCCTTCTTCGTGCGCATGATATTTGTCTATATCATGAATCACTTCTTTCCAACCTTCTGGTGGATCCGGGTCTTTACCGGCCATGATTTGAGCGATTTGTTTACTATCGATGGTTTCATACTTCATCAAAGCTTTAGCCATTGCATGCAAGAATTCGACATTGTCTTTAAGGATTTTCTCAGCACGAGCATAGTTGTGATCAACAATGCGGCGTACTTCTTCATCGATACTGTGGCTAGTTGCATCGGACACTTCTTTAGTTTGTGCCACACTGTGTCCTAAGAACACTTCACCCTTGTCTTCACCATAAGTCATTGGGCCGAGTTTTTCCGACAAACCCCATTTCGTGACCATATTGCGCGCTAATTCAGTCGCACGCTCGATGTCATTAGAAGCACCCGTGGTGACTTTTTCAGCACCAAAAATTAAGGCTTCTGCAATACGACCACCGTATAAGGAACATAACTGACTTTGTAAACGTTCCAAGCTATAGCTGTAACGATCGGCTTCTGGCAAGAAAGTTGTCACACCTAAAGCACGACCACGAGGAATAATACTTACCTTATAAACTGGATCATGTGATGGCACAGAAAGACCAATAATGGCATGACCCGATTCGTGATAAGCGGTTAAACGCTTTTCTTCCTCGCCCATAACCATTGAACGACGCTCAGTACCCATAATTAATTTATCTTTAGCTTTTTCAAGATCAGCCATATCCACTGAGCGCTTATTTGCACGTGCGGCAAATAACGCCGCTTCATTGGCAAGATTAGCTAAGTCTGCACCTGAAAAACCTGGGGTACCACGCGCAATAACCGCAGCACTCACATTGTCTGCAAGAGGCAATTTTTTCATGTGCACTTTTAAAATTTCTTCTCGACCTTTGATATCTGGTAAAGGCACAGTGACATGACGATCAAAACGACCGGGACGCAACAATGCAGGATCCAAGACATCAGGACGGTTAGTAGCGGCCATAACAATGACACCCTCATTACCTTCAAAACCATCCATCTCAACTAATAATTGGTTTAAAGTTTGTTCACGTTCATCATGACCACCACCTAAACCGGCACCACGATGACGCCCTACCGCATCAATTTCATCGATAAAGATAATGCACGGCGCTTGCTTCTTCGCTTGTTCAAACATGTCGCGCACGCGTGATGCACCTACACCCACAAACATTTCGACAAAGTCAGAACCGGAAATAGTAAAGAACGGTACTTTCGCTTCACCAGCAACGGCTTTTGCGAGCAGTGTTTTACCCGTTCCAGGAGGGCCCACTAATAACACGCCACACGGAATTTTGCCGCCAAGTTTTTGGAACTTACCGGGATCGCTTAAAAACTCGACTAATTCTTTTACTTCTTCTTTAGCTTCTTCAACGCCGGCTACATCAGCAAAAGTAATTTTAACTTGGTTTTCGCCTAACATGCGGGCACGTGAACGACCAAAAGATAAAGGGCCGCCTTTGCCACCCGCACCACCTTGCATCTGACGCATGAAGAAAATCCACACCCCAATCAACAAGATCATTGGGAACCAACTAATGAAGATACGCGTTAATAAACCTTGCTCTTCAGGCGGCTTACCCACCACATTAACGCCCTTTTTCACCATATTACTTAACAGATATTGATCAGGCATCGGCAAATAGGTTGTGAAATGTTGATCATCAGCCGTAGTGCCACTAATGGTTTGACCATCAATCACAGCACTCTTGATGCTACCTTTATTTACTTGCTCAACGAATTGAGTATAAGAATATTGAGTTTCAGTGCTTTGACGAGTGCCAAAATTATTGAAAACCGTGATCAGGATAACTGCGATAATTAACCAGAGAAAAAGGTTTTTAAACATAGTATTCAACTACAACACTCCTAAGGTGACAAAAGGTACAAAATTAGCTGCGAGTATAACCCACAAAATTACTTCCTAACATATAGACTTCTCGCGACCGAGCTCGCGAAGCATCCGGCTTCAGCCATTTGATGTGTTTAAAATGCTGACCTGCGGTTTTGCCAAATTCTTCAACACCCGCACCTTGAAACAACTTCGCAAGGAAAGCGCCACCGGGCTTTAGAATTTGTAGCGCGCAATCTAAGGCTAATTCATTGAGGTACATGGCACGCGGCTGATCAATATCTTTCATTCCACTTATATTGGGGGCCATATCCGAAATTACAAGGTCCACAGGCTTTTGTTGGAGCAGGGCCAAAAGCTGATCTAAGACCGCCTGTTCTGTAAAATCTCCCTGAATAAATTCAACGCCCGCCATGGGATCCATCTTTAAGATATCTAGCGCAATGACCTGGCCCTTGAGGCCGGTTAAACCACGTGCCACCTGTGACCAACCGCCGGGCGCTGCTCCCAAGTCGACCACTCGCATACCGGATTTAATCAGCTTGTACTTGGTATTGATTTCTAAAAGCTTGTAAGCCGCCCGTGAGCGGTAACCCTCTTTCTGCGCTTGCTTGACATAGACATCATTAAAATGCTCGTCTAACCAGCGTTTACTACTGTCTGACATTAAAATCCCTCACATAGGCTCATCAGGGCTCCCCCTGCAGAAGCAGAGATGATAGCATGCCCGCTTTCATCAAACCCAGGATCTATCATGTTGCATAAAGACCAAACTCGCAAACTAAAAGCCCGAGCTCACAGTCTGAACCCTCTGGTCATGATTGGTCAAAATGAAGTAACCGCGGCGGTGCTGAAAGAAATTGATACTGCACTGAAAGCTCATGAGTTAATTAAAATCCGGATCAATGCGGCTGATAAAGCGCATCGCCAACAAATGGCTCACGCTATTTGCGAACAGTCTCTAGCAGAGTTGATTGATATTATTGGGCATGTCGCGATTGTGTATCGCAAGAATGAAGCTCTATAAGCATAGCTCGCTTGCAAAAATCAAATTGATTAACTATGATTAAAATCGATTAGGAAATAATCATGAATAGTAAAGTTCTTACTGCCCATGTGCCAAGCCCATTAGCCGATAAAGTAGACCAAATCGCTGCTCGTCTAGAACGTTCGCGCGGCTGGATCATCAAGCAAGCACTTTCTGCTTGGATCAGCCAAGAAGAAGAACACAGACGTTTAACGTTGGAAGCCTTGGCAGATGTGGACAAAGCTCATGTCATTGACCATCAGGCGGTCCATAACTGGGCACAAAGCCTTTCTACTACTAAACCTCTT
This sequence comes from Coxiellaceae bacterium, assembly GCA_041689165.1. Classification (GTDB taxonomy): domain Bacteria; phylum Pseudomonadota; class Gammaproteobacteria; order Coxiellales; family Coxiellaceae; genus CAIQCE01. The sequence goes on along the minus strand of JBDNGR010000241.1, from coordinate 3,036 downwards.
AAGCCGCCTCGTCACAAATGATAATCATCAAATGGACAAGCAAAGCTCTTACTGATTTAGTTCGCTTGTACGAGTTTTTAGCCCCAGACAATAAACAAGCAGCAGCTCGCGCCATCCAATTTTTAACAGACGCTCCTACTCGACTTTTAGAGCATCCCAGAATTAGTGAGAAATTAGAAGAATTCGAGCCGAGAGAGCTACGTCGTATTTTAGTTGGCCGTTATGAGCTTCGTTATGAAATTAAAAAGCATATTATTTATTTACTCAGGATTTGGCATACTCGTGAGGACCGCTAAGCAAAAGTCGTCACTCTCATAATTTTAACGCGCGACTAGCAATTAAAGCCGTGGTCTCATCAGCTTTAACAGGTAATTCACCTCGAGGTTGCGGTTTCACATCTGCATCTGCATTCGCATTAGCACGCCAAAAACTAAAGCCCTTGGATGCTGCTGCAGAAACACTAGGCTCCGGCATCACTTGACTCGCAGTCAATCCACTTAATTATTCGCGAATTAAACTCATAACATCAGGATTGCGGCTTAGCGCTGCATAAAAACTCAAAGCATATAAACTTGATATGCGATCAAAAGCTAAGACTGGCAGCACAGCAACTAAAAGGCCTACAGTAATTGCTCCAACGGAAATCCCGACTATAGGCAAGGATGTGTATAGAGGAATCAAACCTAAATCCATACTAGCGGCAATTAAGAAAGCTACTAATAAGCCTATCACTGGTGCAGCTATAAAATTACTACGAATATTTTTAGTTCTTTCATCACCATTTTTTTCCATGCATTTAACAATTTTCGAACAGCCACTTAATAACGCCAAGTTCTGTAACAAATTATTATGCTTATACATAAAGACTAAGCATGTAATTGTTTAATCTGCTATTTATTAATAGCCTTCCTGCAATGTCCAGATGGAAGTTACAACTCGTAACTTGAGGTACGAGCGATATATAATCTCATGCCGCTTTAGCTAGTGGCTTAACCTTAACTTTATGAGCCTGTTGACTAATAAGCCAGGTATCATACTGGGCTTGTAAATTAATCCACATTTCAATGCTAGTATTAAATAACTTTGAAAGTCGTAGCGCCATTTCTGGACTGATTCCTGCATGACCATTTAGCAGTCGCGACAAAGCAGTACGAGAAACTCCTAATTTCTCAGCAGCTTCTGTAACGCTTAAGCCCGTTTCGTCAATCAATTCATCTTTGACGATTTCTCCTGGATGTAGTGGTTTGTGTATAATAGCCATTAATTAATCTCCTCTGCTAATGATAATCAAGATAATCTACGTCAGTAGCATCTGTTCCCACAAATCTGAAAATTATTCGCCAATTAGCATTAACAGTAACCGAATAAAAATTTTTCATATTTCCTGTCAGCTTATGAAAGCGCATGCTAGGCGTGTTCATATCTTCTGATTTAATAGCGGCATTAAGTCGCTGCAAAATAATTTTCAGGCGTTTCTCATGACTGGCATTGATCCCAGACCTATTCCCGTCTTCGAAAAATTTTTTTAATCCTTTATGCTTCCATGATCTGATCATTTGTTAAGTGTACCGCATCACTTAACAAAAATCCATAGTCTTCTCCTCATTGATTTAATGAGTCTAGCTTAGAGCGATAACAATGAGATGACTAATCGTTTGATTTGATGAAGCTGCTTGGTTTTAGCTATTAGGACCTAATAAGCTTAATCAGGCACTTTAGAACGGCAATAAGTTTCGCGAATAAAAAATAAGCTTAAGATTAAGGCCAAAAGATAAACCACTGGTAAAACCACTAAGGCATAGCGATAGTCATTGGCGACATAAAGTTGGATTAGCTTAGACGCACGCCAAGTAGCATGATTCGCGAGCAATAAACCAACTACAGGTTGTAATAAGGCACCAGCTGCTACTACCGCCATATTGTTGATTGCAATGGCTGTCGCACGTTGGTGATGTTGCGCATTATCTTTCACCACTGCAAAACTTAAGACTTGCCCTGAGCATGAAACACCTAACAAAAATAACAGTATTGCCAATGCCGTATTGTTTAAACCAGGCACATACAAAATGATCAATGAAATTGCTAATCCTAAAGCCGCTGAAAGTTGTAACAAAATATTACGTCGTCCTAAGTAATCCGAGAAATAACCAATGCAGGGACTGCCCAAACCAATTCCAATCCACATTAAACTCATTAATAAAGCTGCTTCTGAGCTGCTGTAACCATAGCTGGCTTGCAAATAAGGTACGCCCCACAATGACGCAAAGACCGCCATCGGCGCCCAGTTTAAAAAAGCGAAAGCGGCGAGACACCAGGTTTGTGTTTTACGCAACAAATTACGCAAACCTTGTATGATGCTTTGATCGCAATGATGCACTGGCTGCGGTGTATGGCATGAAGGCGCTTTAACAAAGATTACAATCAACACAGCTAAAACCACACTGATAGCTGCCAACATAAACATCGTTTCACGCCAACCCAATTGATCAACGCTATAGGCCATCGGTAATTCACCACCGATGGCACCGAGGGCCGCAAAAAGTTGTGCGATACCTGCTAGCAAAGCGAAATGACGCGCCGGAAACCATTGTTCCGCTACCGATAAAACCGAAACGAAAGCAAAAGCTGAACCGAAACCCATCAGCAAACGTGCCACACAAGCTCCTACTATAGAAGCTGAGAAACCAAATAAAGCCGTTCCTAGCGCACAAACGATAAGCGCGATTAATACGATGTAGCGCACCCCAAAACTATCCAAGAGTAAGCCTGCTGGAATTTGCATGGCGGTATACGTATAGAAATAGATACCGGACATCATTCCCAAACCTACTGCACCAATATTAAAAGCATGCATAAGTTGTTGCGTCATCACGCTGGGCGAAACTTGCACGCCCATTTCATAAAATAAAAAGAGTGCCACGAGTGCGAAGACTAAATAAGAACGGGCTGTGGTTACTTTTGTCATCAATTGCTCTTCAATATTCACAAAATTTTATATGGGTCGCGTAGGTTGGGCGTAGGGGCGGGCCCCCGTGC
>JBDNGR010000240.1:0-2694 GCA_041689165.1 Coxiellaceae bacterium | reverse complement strand
TTATTGCAGCTCTGCCAGCAGTTAAATAGTCGCTTTTTATTGGCAGGTACATCGCCGTATCTGAGAATTGAAGAAAATGAACGTTATTACTTAGTGCATTTTAACGATGAAGAAATCCCTTTCTTAAAACGCGATGCCTTAATTCTGGATTTACCGAATATCACCTTGGAAGAATTAGGTCATTGGTTTGTAATGAAACTGCTCGAGGATATGCAGTTCATTGAACAACAGCATATCCATTCGATTGAAATTAAAGTCTTCAATGGTCCCGAGCAGTCTTCTACTTATAGCTGGCAGCGAGTGTAGGTTGAGCCAGCTACCCGCGCTTAATGGCTTAGTTCTCCTGCTAACGCTAGCGTCTGCCTGGTGGCTTAGTTGCAGCTTGAGGAACTGGTTTCTGCGACTGGCCCCAGAGTAAACAGCACAACCACGACAGCGTTGTAGTTTTTTGTTCCGGGTGAGCTGCAGATACCGAAGGAGTAATAAGGTTAAGTCCCGCAGTATTCATAGCGTCAACATAATCCACCGCCTTCACCGGCTGCTGTGCACGATAGTACAGTTTTTCTAAGCGTTTCAAAATTGGGGGCACAAATACGAAGAACAAGGTGGTCGCAATAATGGCCCAAGGAGCCACGATAGGGTTGGCAATAAAGCCAAGACTTGCAGCTACCAGCGTACCGACAATGGCACCTACCGCCGCACGAACATAGGCTTGGCCGGCGATAAGGAACTTGTTGCGGACTAATGCTTTCTGGCCGTCTGCTGATTTTTCAGCCTTGGAATTAGCGCCCCGTACTTTGTGTTGTGTATCGATTTCGGGTGAAACAAACCACTTGGTAAACCAATGCGGTTTCACTTTAGGTGTATGATCTTGGTTGAATAGCAGCCTATTCGTCATAGGATTTATGGCCTGCCTATCTTTTGGCAAAATAGTTCTAAGGGCGGCAAATATGACTGGAGTTGCGGCGGCTAATAGTGGCAAGCTTATGCCAAGTGCAATGGCGATTACTGGCGCCCCGCCTAAGGCAAGAGTCGCACCGGCTAGAATAGCACCTGCGGTAGCACCGTTAAAAAGACGTGCAGCCCAAGGCAAGTCTCCCGTTTTATGGCCATGAGGGGTAGGACCAAAAAAACCATCCTCAGCTTTCAAGCGATCAATGGCAGATTTGGCTTCAGTTTCCTCACCTCGTTTAAAAGGATATTTTAAAAGAGAAAAAATGGCGGGCATGATTAAAGCCAAGCCACCGCAGACTGCGGGTGCAATAATGAGAGCTGTTCCCCCGAACACGCTACCAATAGTAATACCTGCGGCAACACCTAAAAATAGATACATGTAAAAATGTAAGTCTAAGGTACTACGCTCAAACCAATAGCGTTTTTGCGTGAATTCTGCTGAAACCAGTTTGCGCGGCCCTTGAAAATAATTGCCGATCGCATTACTGATGGGGGCGTAGGCTGCAGCAATGCCACCCATGCTCACTGTAATAATGGCGAAAGGAATAGCGCTTAAACCGCCTGTTGAGGCCATGGCCAATGAAACAAAGGAAGCTATAGCCGCGCCTGCTAATAAACCAAAAGCCAATCGAACATAAGCTGGAATATCGTGTTTAGAACCATAAAAACGACGTTCAAGTTCTTTACTGGGTGCTTTAAGCTCCTGTGGGTCGATTGTTGTGTCGCCGGCTGCTTTGGTTTTAGCGCTAAATAAAAAGAAGTTTTTAGCCAAAGGCTTCCAAGCAAAGGCGACAAAGATACCAAAGGCGGCACCAGCTGCGGCCGCTATTGATAAAGGTGCGGCGCTGAACTCAATGAGCTGCATAACACTAGTACCGACAATTGCCCCCGCTGGGTTAACAACGAAAAATGCAATGATGACGGCCAATAAGGCAAAGGCTGAAACGGCAATCGTAAAGCGCAACGTCCAATCAAAAGCACGTGCGTTAGAAAATCGATAAGGGTGTGGCTTATATTCAAGCTTGTTCGTGTCGAGTGGGTCAGGATCATCCTGCATGTTCATAAACCATTTGAAAATGTTCGATATTTTGGGAGCTACCAGAGCGATAAAGGCTAGCGCACTAATAGTCAATAAAATAACGGCGCTTAAGGGCATAACAGCTGGAGCGCCCAGCATGGCAAGCAGCGCAAACACGCCTGGGGCAATGACTACGCCCGGAATAACCAAATTGGCAATGCGGAAGTACCAGGGTGTTTCAAAGCTGGCTTTAGTCAGAACTTGATCTTTATCGTGAGTTGTTTGCTGAGGTACTAGTGGCATGAGGTACTCCTTTTAATTAAGTGAGCTTTTTTTCGACTGGCTGTCAGTGATGCGAAAGGACGAATATTGTAACCTTAGGATATTTATCGTGCAATTGCGGTAATAGTGTGACAGCCAAAGATTAAGGTTTTATTAAAAGGCACCTCTATAAATTACTCTTTTGTCTCAATACTTTGTTGCACACTATTCTCAAATCCTCATTAGTATTGAACTTTATCACATGTTGAAAAGGGGTCAGCATCTGAATGCAAAAAATTCACATGGGTTCGTTTTGCCTATTGACTCATGGTGGTAAGCTCGTATTTTTTCGGTTAGCTTTAATGTGAGTCAAGGATTAGCTTTTCCCCTTCCTTCGGTTACATTTTATTTGAAGCAACACGTTTATGAGTTCACCTCTAGTGTTTTGGCGTGACGATAGT
>JBDNGR010000239.1:0-4457 GCA_041689165.1 Coxiellaceae bacterium | reverse complement strand
GTTTTGCAATTCAACTTTTTGATAAAATTTAATTGCCTCTAAATACTCACCTAATTTCTCTAAAATTTTAGCTTTAATTAAAGTGGCTCGTACACACGCAGTATCCTGCTCCAAGGCTTCACTTAAGCACTGCTCAGCTTCGCTAAATTTCTGCTCAACATAATATTTTTCAGCCAACTCACAAGAATACTGCGCAATAACCGTATTAACCTTTTCTTTGCTGTAGTAACGTAGTTGATGCGCAATCTCAATCGCCTTTACCCACTCACGCTCTTGCTGATAAATCTTCATCAAGAACTGCAAACTGGAAACGCGATAAGATTTTGCGGTACTTAAGTCTAAAAAGAGACGTTCAGCTCGATCTAATACGCCCGCCTTTAAATAATCTTGCGCTAAGGCATGCAGAGCATGTAAGCGATGCGCTGGATCTAACTGCGTACGGGCAATTAAATTCTGATGAATACGAATCGCTCGATCAACCTCACCCTTACGGCGAAACAAACTGCCCAAAGCTAGATGGGTTTCAACCGTATCACTATCCACCTCAAGTAGTTTAATAAAGACATCAACCGCTTTATCAGGCTGTTCATTCAAAACATAATTGAGCCCCGTAAAGTAATCACGGCGCAGAGTGGATTGTTTAGGGGTTTTGGTAGAAGACTTAGCACGAGATCCCGTGTACCAACCACAGGTAGCCGCTACTGGTAGTAAAAGGAGCCAAAGACCTTGCACTATTGATCATCCCGAATGGGGAAGGTTCTAAGATTACGAATTTCAGATTCATAATCTTGCACCACCTGACGCAACTTTCGGTTGCCATAACTTAACTGCAGAACTTTAGGCAAGAAAATACCTGCACCTAGCACAACTCCGATCAATAAACTCAATAGTAATAACAAAGAAAGTGAAATAGACACGGCACCCAGATAATAATGCAACTGCACATGCTGAGCATTCAGCATAGAAAATCCAGTCGCTAGCAACACTAAGATTAAAGCAAGAATGTAACTTAGATATTTCATGGGTGTTAATTCATTTGTATTTGTCTTGGACGGTTAATTCGGAGAAAGCATATAGCCTAAATCATACAAGCCTCGGCTTCTCTGAAATAATATCGATACCCTCTCTAAATTAACATCGATGTACAGTTGAGAGGGCGGGGACAGGGCCCCGCCCCTACAAAACCGCGGTTAATCCAGAGAAAGCAGGCAGCGCATGCGCCACCTTAACAGGTGACGCAGTTCAGCCCAACTACGTTCAATTATTCCTTATCACGCATCTGTTCTTTTAACAAATCACCTAAAGTGGCTTTGCTTGGAACTTCCACCTGTTTTTGCTTCATTTCCGGAGCTTTTTCAACTATGCCAGTAGAGCCATCAGGACCTGGTTGTAGTTGTTTAACACCTAAGGAAATACGCTCACGCTCTGGATCAATAGCTAAAATGATCGCTTCAAGCTCGTCGCCTTTCTTATAATTCTTAACCGCAGTTTCACCTGCATCAGTCCAAGAAATATCAGATAGATGAATTAAGCCATCAATCTCGCCATCAAGACCTACGAACATACCAAAGTCGGTAATTGAACGGATCTTACCGCTAACTTTATCACCCACTTTATGGTTGTTAGAAAACTCTTGCCATGGATTAGCTTTAGTTTGTTTGATACCTAAAGAAATACGACGACGACCTTCATTAATATCCAAGACCACTACTTCAACTTCATCAGAAGGTTTCACAATCTTACCAGGGTGAACGTTTTTGTTTGTCCAATCCATTTCTGACATATGAACCAAACCTTCGACGCCTTCTTCTAGTTCTACGAAGCAGCCGTAATCAGTAACATTAGTGATGCGACCAAATACACGCGCACCTGATGGGTAACGACGTGCAATATTCATCCAAGGATCTTCACCCAATTGTTTCATACCGAGTGATACGCGATTTTTATCACGATCAAATTTCAGAATCTTGACGGCTAATTCATCACCCACGTTCAAGATTTCAGAAGGATGCTTAACACGCTTGTATGACATATCAGTGATATGCAATAGGCCGTCCACACCACCACCTAGATCAACGAAAGCACCGTAATCCGTGATGTTCTTGACCACACCCTTGATTTCTTGACCTTCAGACAATTCATCAAGACGCGCTTGTTTACCAACATTGTCTTCTTGTTCCATCACCAAACGACGTGATACCACTACGTTATTACGTTTTTGGTCCATTTTAATAATTTTAAATTCAAATTCTTTGCCTTCGATATGGCCAGGATCACGCACCGGTTTAACATCAACCAACGAACCTGGTAAGAATGCACTTACGCCATTGATATCAACAGTGAAACCACCTTTGACGCGTTCAACAACGCGACCCATAACAATTTCGCCATCTTTCAAGGATTTTTCTAAACGAATCCAAGATTGAGCTTGGCGTGCTTTACGACGTGAAACACGTGTTTCACCAAAACCGTTTTCCACACTCTCTACGACAACATCAATGACATCGCCTACTTGAACAGTTTCACCGATGAATTCATCGGACATGATAATCGCATCGGATTTTAAACCCGCATTCACAGTAATTCGATCAGGTCCGACCTCGATCACGGTTGCTTGTAATACCGCACCTTGCGCTAAATTGGATTCACCAAATTTTTCTTCAAATAACTGCGCAAAACTTTCTTGATGTTGACTCATAATGATTCTTATTTCCAGATTAACCATAACAGAGGATTGTTACGGGTTAGTTTATACATCTCTAGCTTTGAGAAACTAAAGCACCTTATTTACTTTTTCCATGGCTTGTCTAAAGACTTCGTCGGCATTGAGCTGTGAGGTATCTAAAACAATCATGTCTTCTGTTGGCTTTAGTGGGGAAATGGCTCGATTTTGATCGCGTTCATCGCGGACCACTATCTCCTGCAGAATTTGCGGGAGACTAGCATCTATCCCCAGCTTTTTCAACTGCAAATGGCGTCTTTCGGCCCGTTTTGCCGCGCTAGCCGTGAGGAAGAATTTTAAGATTGCATCGGGGAAAATCACGCTTCCCATATCGCGACCATCCGTTATCAAACCGGGGCCAATACGAAAATCACGCTGCAATTGCAATAAACTGGCTCTCACCACCGGTATGGCACCCAATTGTGAGGCCATGCCACCACAGGCCTCGGTACGGATTTCATGGGTGATTTCTGTGCTGTTACAAAAAAGTTGATAGTGTATGTGATCCGCGGCTCTAAATTCAATTTTGAGCTGCTGGATAAATTGTCCTAGCTCATTAGCGTGATGGGCCAAATCAAAATGCTCTTGCAAGACCGCCCATGCAACCGCGCGATAGAGAGCGCCACTATCTAAAAAAGGCCAATTTAAAGTTTCAGCCATGCGCAGCGCTAGGGTCCCCTTGCCACAGCCACTGGGGCCATCAATCGTAATAACCGGACATCCACTCATGCGATACTGATCCTCATGCCTAACTGCCGGGCATCATCGACAAAGCCCGGATACGAGCCCGCCACCTTAGCACAACGGCTTAAAACAGTCTCGGCTCCTGTAAGTGACGCTGCTACACTTAAAGCCATTACAATACGATGATCTTCAGCACAATCTAGGGTACTACCCGCACGCAACACTCCACCCTCGATTTCAACTGCAGCTTGCGTGCTACGCGTAGTAATGCCCACCGCATTTAAAGCGTGCAGCATGACGCTAATTCGATCCGATTCTTTCACGCGCAATTCGGCTAAGCCACTAAACTTTGAAACACCCTGAGCACAAGCTGCCGCCACAAACAAAATCGGAAATTCATCAATGCAAGCCGCAACTGCAGCAGCATCCAATTCAATAGCGTTTAGTTTCGCGGCTTGAACTTTGATATTACCCACGATTTCACCCTGCTCGATATGGGTTTGATTTACTTGAATATCAGCCCCCATGCTCTTTAAAGCACTAATGATACCGGTGCGCCCTGGGTTCAAACCGACATCGTTTAATTCAATCTTTGAATTGGGAATTAATGTAGCAGCCACTATAAAAAATGCCGCTGAAGAAATATCACCTGGAACTCTATAATTAAAGCTTTTTAATTTAGCGCGTCCTTGTAAATAAATACCATTTGGCTCAACTCGACAAGGATAGCCCAAGTGCTGTAATAACAATTCTGTGTGATTACGCGAGGGATGAGGCTCTTGCAAAATTGTCTCGCCCTCTGCATACATTGCTGCGAATAACAAACAAGATTTTAACTGCGCGCTAGCCAGCGGCAACGTGTAATGCAAGGCAGATAAATGAGGATTGCCTTTGATCACTAAAGGCGCGGTATTGTGATCTGACATTTCAATCTGCGCACCCATGGCACGCAGCGGTGCAACAATACGCTGCATCGGTCTTTTTGATAAAGAAGCATCACCCACGAGAATCGAATCAAAAGGCTGTGCCGCTAAAATTCCTGTTAACAGAC
>JBDNGR010000238.1:0-2604 GCA_041689165.1 Coxiellaceae bacterium | reverse complement strand
GATTGAAGAACGCCTCAAATGCGACTTAAGGTGGAAGCCTAGCTTCGCATCTTGAGGTGCGATGGGTATATACCTCTCGTACTTCGAGATGCGAAGCTAGGGTTTCAACTTGCGAGAAGTTGGGGCGTTCTGATTGAGCAAAGGGCGAAGAATAGTTGTTCTATTTTGAGCTTTTTGTGATTGAAGAACGCCTCAAATGCGACTTAAGGTGGAAGCCTAGCTTCGCATCTTGAGGTGCGATGGGTATATACCTCTCGTACTTCGAGATGCGAGTTGCAAAGCTATACTTTGGCCTTAGGATGAACCTGACTCAACCCCCCATCAACTGCGAGCACTTGCCCGGTTATCCAATTGTTTTCTGGGTCTAAAAAGAAAGCAACCGCTGCAGCGATATCTTGCGGTTTACCGATTCGACCTAAGGGGTGCATCGCTTCAGATGCTTTGCGCATTAGTGGATTACTGGTCAAGTTTTCACTCAAGGGTGTTTCAACCAAGCCTGGCGCTACAGCATTAAAACGAATTTGATTAGTCGCATAGGTTGCAGCGGCTGAAAGAGTCAAACCCAGAATTCCGGCCTTTGCAGCCGCAATCGCTTCATGATTGGCAAGGCCGGTAAGTGCTGCCGCTGATGACAACAAAACCACACTGCCGCCCCTTTCTTTCAAATATCTCCCTGCCGATCTCACCACGGCAAATGCTGTCGTTAAGTTTGCCGCTATAACATTTTCATAATCTGATTGTGTACTTGAGTGAGCCGGCTTCAAAAGCAATGAACCTGCAAAATTCACAACACCATCCAAGGGACCTAAAGATTCTTGAGCTTTAGAAAAAGCTTGCTCAATATCGGAGAAATTCGCCGCATCAGCAATACAGAATGGAATTTTTAGTTGTTTAGCTAAGGCTTCCGTTTTCGTAAGATCTCGGCCCGTGATAAAGACTTGATGTGATTTTGCTAAGAGCTTTTCAATCAATGATCGTGCGATGGCACTTGTTCCAGCAATAATTAAATAATTAGCCATATGATTTCCTCATTTATTACTCAGAAAGTTCTTTTTTTAAGGCACTGCTTATATCAGGATATGAAAACTTAAAACCTGCGTTTTGCAGACACTCTGGGCGAATATTTTGACTGCCCAACAAGAGCTCCTCACCCATTTGACCAAAGATAATTTTGATCAAAGCTTCAGGCAAGCGCAACCATAATGGTCGATTCAATATTAAGGCGAGCTGTGCTGCAAATTGCTTTTGGCTAACAGGATTAGGAGAACACAGATTGACCGGACCAATTAACTCAGGATTTTTAAGCAGAAAGAGAATGGCTGCAACAAGATCATCAATCTGTATCCATGATAGCATTTGATCGCCAGAACCAATAATACTACCTAAGCCCAACTTAAAACTGGGTAAGAGTTTAGCAAGCATCCCCGCCTCTCGACCAACAACCACTCCGAAGCGCATGAATGTAAACTTAAAGCCACGGTCATTCGTGATTTTTGCAGCTTGCTCCCACTGCTGTCCAACTTCACTTAAAAAATCACTCGGGTGACCCCAATTAATTTGTGACGTTTCTGATAAAGGCTGATCTACCTTACTGCCATATATTCCAACCGCACTGGCATTATACAGATGCGGTACAACAGCTTTGCTGCTCAAGCACCACTGCGCTAGCTTCTCTGTAGCCGAAACTCTACTGGCAAGAATTTCAGACTTAAGCTTTGCATCCCAGCGTTTGCTAGAAATATTTTCACCCACTAGATTAATAACAGCATCGATATCATCTGGCTGCAATAAATCAAGCTCCGACCACGTCAGAGCTCGAACTTTTTCGCCGAATATCGCTTTGATTTTATTATTTGATCTGCCAATCACAACTAAGGAGTACTGCTCTCTCAGCAAACTAGCTACTAAATACTTACCCACAAAGCCTGTCGCGCCGCTAATTAAAATTTTCACTATCTACCTCAACTCCATTTGCAGCTTGTAGAGCTGGTAACTAATGAACTTAAACGCTCAGTTATTGCTCCACTTTCTGGAAAAATACCACTGAGCTCTTCTAATAAACGCTTTTTTTCAGTATTATCGTTTATCTCATCTACTCTACTTAACTGTCTATCATGTAAACCCTGAATAAAATTACCTGCGTCTAACCTAGTATAAGGATCGTCAAATCGGCGCATTACTTCAACCGCAAGATCTTTAGCTTCTGAAATGCGACCGGCGCTCTCTGCCGCAGTAGCATCAACGAAACGCATGCGAATCCAATTAAGGTTAAATTGCCGCCATATAGTGCTTATTATTTCCATTGTTTCTCCCAGTGTTGCTCTCAATGCTCGAACTAGTTTTGCCACCATTTAGCTACTCTCAACTGATTAGGTCTTACAAATTAGGTCCTTGGCGCTAGATATACCCATCGCAGCTTAAGATGCGATGAGTATAGCCATCTCATTTTTTAAAAGCCAGGGCCAGAGTTTTCCAATATGAAATGAGTCTAAAGGAAGGGGTGTGATTCCAGCATGAAATGAGTCTGGACAAAGGGCAAGCAGTCTTCATGATCGGAGGATGAACACGATCATGAAATTAGACCAACTCAGAACCATTGAACAG
>JBDNGR010000237.1:0-1840 GCA_041689165.1 Coxiellaceae bacterium | reverse complement strand
GATATCCGTCACGGATTGATTGCGCTCAATAGAGCTTAGTTCTAATAGCGCAACAATACGTTCTAAACCCATTGCAAAGCCAACAGCGGGCGTTGGCTTTCCACCTAAGCGCTCAACCAAACTGTCATAACGACCGCCACCACAAATTGAACCTTGTGCACCTAATGCTGTCGTTACCCATTCGAAAACGGTGGAGCCATAGTAGTCTAAACCACGTACTAAGCGCGGGTTAATAACATAAGTAACTTTAGCTTGATCTAATAAAAAACATACTCGCGCAAAATGTTGTTTTGATTCTTCGTCAATATAATCCAATAACTTGGGAGCCTTTTCGATCAAGTCTTGCATAGCGGGATTTTTACTATCGAAAATGCGTAATGGATTGGTTAATAAACGACGTTGCGAATCTTCATCTAATTGCTTGCTGTGTTGCTGAAAGTACTGCACCAAGGATTCACGATATTCCGTACGACTGCTGGCTGAGCCTAAAGTGTTTAATTGCAATTCAACTTGATCAACAATGCCAAGCTCTCGCCAAATGCGATGTGATAATAAAATTTGCTCAGCATCTACTTCAGCTTCATTCAAACCATAAGCTTCAATACCAAATTGATGAAACTGGCGGCATCGCCCTTTTTGCGGTCGTTCATGACGAAACATCGGCCCCACATACCACAAGCGTTGAATTTGATTATAAAAAAGTCCATGCTCGATACCCGCTCGCACACAACCCGCCGTGCCTTCGGGCCGTAAGCTTAAGTCATCACCATTGCGATCAGCAAAGCTATACATTTCTTTTTCAACGACGTCAGTAACTTCACCCACGGCGCGCTTGAATAGAACTGTCTGTTCGACAATGGGGAAACGAATTTCACGATAGCCGTAGAGGCTTGCAACGTGACGACACGTTGATTCCAATCGAAACCAGAGATCGGTTTGATCGGGTAGCATATCGTTCATACCACGAATTGCTTGTATAATTTGACTCATTAATTCAACTGCTGATTGAGTTATTCCCGCTTATTTCAGAGGGAACAGCTACTATGGATTACTCTGCCGCATTCTGATTAGTGACAGGCTGTGCTTCAACTATAGGTGTCTTTTCCTTCAGGCGCTCATTCACTAAAGGCTGTACGAAAGGATTATCCGCCTCCGCATCTTCATTCGCCTTAGTCATACTAATTTCACCCGTTGTGCTATCTGCAGGGCGCACCACTGTATTGGTAGCACCCGGTGTCGTCAGCGCTGTAATAGCTTCATTGGTTTTAGCCGCTTCCATTTGTGGCCAGTAATCTAGCGCAAATAACACCACCACAAAAGTAACTATGCCAGCGGCAATATACATCCACATGCGTGTAGAAGTATTGGTGATTGTCAGAGAAGTTCTAACCCATTTATCAGCTTTAGTATTTTCTGGCTCCTGAGCTTCGTTACGAGCCCACTCTAATTTTTTGAATGCCTGTAGAACGCTATCAACTGGTAGTTTTACCATTTCAGCATAGGCACGCAAATACCCTTGGGCGTATATGACCGCCTTCATTTGGCTAAAATCGTTTTCTTCAATTTCACGAATACGCTGCGCACCCAACCGAAGCCGATTCGCGATTTCATCTTGGCTGAGCTTACAAGCCTCGCGAGCTTTCTTTAACATAGCTCCCGGCCCTGCTGGCAATTCGACTTCATTTTGATTTAGGTCCTGCTCCGCCATGGTTAATGCCTCCTTGAAAAAAGAGGCATTATATACCCATCGCACCTCAAAATGCGAAGTTTTAAGTTTCAGCTTGCGAGCAGTAGCCCGATGAGGATTGAGCAAAAGCGAAGGAATAGTTGGGCTCTTTCG
>JBDNGR010000236.1:0-7834 GCA_041689165.1 Coxiellaceae bacterium | reverse complement strand
ATAATCACGATGTAATTGATTTTGGTAGCCAGCCTGAACAACGCCACTGAAAAACTCAGCTGAACAACCTGAGCCATAACTATAAAAACCCAATCGTTGCCCGCTGAGGTCGTTAGGATTGTTATCTAATAATGAAATACCGCTTAGAAATAGCGCGGCGGTGTAACAATTACCCATCAAACGATTGTAATGAAGTCCTGCAGCCATTTGTTGTTGTGCGTCTGCCTCGCTGAGTTTTATTTCAGTGGCAATGTATGCCAATTTTTGATGTGCCTTCTCTGCCAAGCGTGGCATAGGTACGTGGTAACAAAAATGCGCGTGATCGTGATAGTTTCTTCCAGAGTTGTTGGCGTACTGTGTGTATGTCTCTTTCAGTAAGCGCAAATAAAGTTCGCAAGAGTACTTACCTTCCACTAGCGCTTCGTTACGATAGTTGGGACGCCAAAAATCCATTACATCTTCAGAGTGAAAGCCGCATTCGGCTTCAATAGCAATTAAGCGTGGATCATGTGACAAAACCATCGCAACCGCACCGCCGCCTTGAGAAGACTCGCCCGGTGTATTTAAACCATAGCGCGCAATATCAGAGGCTATCCATAATACTTTTTTGGCTTGACCGGTCTCTAGCATAGACATAGCCAAACGCAATCCTGCTGTACCGGCATAGCACGCTTGTTTTAATTCCAGCACCCGACATCGTTTGGGTAGATTTAATAAGCGATGCACATAGATGCCAGCTGATTTCGAATAGTCGATGCCGCTTTCTGTGGCAAATAATAGTAAATCGATATCATCAGGATTAATCGACTTTAGGGCTACTCGCGCTGCATTAGCTGCTAAGGTGACAATATTTTCATCAGGTGGTATTACAGCCATCTTATGCTGGCCTAAGCCCGCATAAAATTTTTCTGAAGGAACACCGCGCGCTGCTGCCAATGTTTTTAGATCAAGATAATAAGGTGAAGTATAAAAGGCTGCTGTATCAATACCGACTTTAGACATTTCTCACCCCCCGCGCATTTCGCTCTATGCTTATATGACTGCGCATCAGCTCACCGGGATTGGTTAAAGCGGCCATCAATGATAGTTCGCCACAGAGTACGCTAGCGGCAATAATGCAGGCTAAGCGTTGGCTATCGAGACCGGGTGTTACATTATTTAAGCAACCCATAGCACTCAAATTTTTCTTAGCAAAATCTAAATTTTTACCATTACCAATGGTGCCGACAATCAAATTTGGCAGAGTGACTGAGAAGTATAAGCCCGTGTCACGAGCTTCAGCGTGCACAATACCTTGGGATCCTTCAATGATGTTGGCAGCATCTTGTCCAGTTGCTAAGTAGATGGCGAGCAGCATATTCGCAAAATGTGCATTCGCAGATCGTAAACTGCCAGCTAGAATGCTGCCTAAGAGATTTTTCTTAATGTGCAGATCAACGATTTTTTTAGAGCTGCTGCGCAATCCTGTTTCGCAAAGGCTTTCGGGAATTAAGACTTCAGCAATCACCTGTTTGCCGCGACCTAAGATGCCATTGACCGCAGAAACTTTTTTATCGCTGCAATAATTGGCAGAGAGTGAAACATAATTGAGCTGCGGATATTCAGTTAAGAGCCAATTCATCAGATGCTCTGCCGCTTGAGTGACCATATTGTGGCCTGAGGCATCACCCGTGCTAATTTCCAATCTCAAGTAAATTAAATTGCCCAAAACTTCAGCATGCAAAGCTTTGAAACGCGCGAAACGACTTTGTGCGGCGATCAAGCTGCTGATTTCGGCATGGCGTTGCTCTAAATCTTGCACAAGCTCAGCGGCAAACTGGGCATGCGGAGCCTCAAGCACGATGGAGCGAGTCATGCGATCATGGATGAGAGTAGTGCGAATGCCACCGGCGAGTCGCGTCACTTTAGCGCCGCGTGCGGTGGATGGCCACAAGGGCGTTTCAAAGGTGGCCATTGGCACCATTACTTCAGCCTCATAATCCACACAAATGAGCTTAACTGGGCCTACGTGGCGCATAGGGATAGAGGCTGTTTGTTGGCTACTCAAGGCCGTCACCTGATTCAGTTCTTTGGGCCGGGAATCATACTGGATTTTGCATTTTTTGACGAGAGTTTGCAGCTGATTAGATTTTGGGGGGTGGCTTGAATCATAAATTTTTCCGAAGTATGCATCAGTCGTTTAAGAAAACCTTAAGTATTGGCTCTTAAGATTAATTTAAGAATCGAGTTAACCCGCCCCTTCAAACCTAAGGAGAACGCTATGCCTAGAAATCCATTATCTAAATCACCGGCCGCCCTCAGTCCTTCACTTGCTCCAGTCGAAGCGCCAAGCCCGGCTTCACCTGTAGCGCCAAGCCCAGTAGCCGGTGCTGCTGCGACGGCTGCAGTAGCTGAGCCACTGGCCTCTGCACCTTCAACCACCCTTGCAACGGCTTCTCTTGTGGCTCGAACCCCGGCTGAGGTAGCACGTGATAGCAGAATGGCCCTGGCTAGTTTTTACTTGGCGATGATTCTCATCTTTCTCGCTGTGTTAGTTGGCGGAGGAGCATCTTTGTTGAACATGGGTTATGCCGGGTCAGCCCCTCTACCAGCACAATATGCCATAGCAGTATTAGGCGCCGTAGGGGTGTTGGGATGGCGGCTTTTGTCATTTTTAACTTGCGTGCAGTTAAGAAGAGCGTTAGTTCATCAGTATCAGCATTAGCAACTTACGGAACTAGAGCAGAACAGGAAGCAGAAGAAACTGTTGGTCACAGCTCAATCATGGCGCTAGGGGCGGGCACTGTGAGTGTGTTAACGATTGCAGCTAATATGGCTGGTGCGATCAGTTCAATTGGGGCGATCAAGACTCAAGATCCCCGCTGTTGCCGGTGCAATGGTTATTGACCCTAGCTACTCTCAATAGCCTTAACAGCTATTTGGGCTTTAGTACCAGTACGCTTATTGCAGATCGCATCCGAGTTTTGGCTGAGAAGCAAGCAGGGCTCAAGGATACAAAACATGAGGGAGAGATTACTGTTAAAAATGAGCGTATTGAAAAACTGGAAGCCATTGTGTTCAAAGAGCGAATGCGAGCACAGGGTAGGATTAGGCATGATACAGTAGTAAATCCAGGTGCAGCGGCGGGAGTAGGTGCTGAAAATCCGTCAGCAAGCAATCCAGTTTCTTTAGGGCCAGCTGCAGCGCCACCCACTTAAGTACGAGCTAGACTTGAAACTTGAGGCCAGCTAAGATGGTGTCCAATCTTAACTGGCTTCTTATATCTTTGTTATTTGATTCTTTTAATTTCCATTTGAGGTAATTATGCCCAGAGCTGATGAGCTTCACCAGGCTGTTTATTTCGGCAGGCTGAGCGAAGTTAAACGTCTGCTTGCGTCGCGCGTTGCAGTGAATGGTTTTGCGACAAAAGAAAGGGAATCCCCACTTCAATATGTTAGCGCAGGCCACAAATTTCGTTTGGAATCCTATTCTTCTATTCTGCTTTTATTAGAAGCGGGAGCCAACCCTCTGCAATTACATGATGGTAATAAGTTTTATAAAGAAACCTATCCTTTGTTTGAAGTGATTAATAGAAGACACTTAGCTTTAGCCCGTCTTTACTTGTGGTACATCCCTGATGATTTTCCCTACCTTGATGTTAAGGTAAATGACCGAGAGGGTTACTATCATTTGAAGCCCAAGTCGGATCTTGATGCTTATCTTAGCCAGATGGAAGAGCGAGATATCAGAGAAGGCAAAAAGAAGGGTTTTGCGGCTTGTGTAAAAGAAGCAGGCAAAGACGCTCAACGAGCTACGCGTTTGAAAATAGCCGCTAAGGAATTAGAGGCGCGTGCAGACTATGCGGGAGCGGGCTTAGCTTATGCCGAAGTGGCGCGACTTTATGCCAAGCATGAGAAATTGGAAAGAGTATTAGAATATTATTGGGTAGGTATTGAGACTCATGATAATGCTCGGCCGGAAGAATATCGCCCCATTCTAGTCGCACATTATCGAGCGAAGCGCCTGGAGTTTTTACAGAAAGCGAATAGTTGCTTTGATAAGTTAACGCTGTGTTATCCATCCCCGGAGAGTATTAAAGCGCATGCGACTGTCGTGGAAGATTTAGCCGTGTGTCGTGAGAAACATGACGCGGAGTTTTTTGCATTAATAGAACGAGCGGCGCAGATTTTAGCAAAAGAGCCGCATGTTGAAACGCTGTCTTTAGCGGCGGTTAATGTGGCGTTTGCGACGATCGCTTCTGCATCGGTTTCAGCTGCCGGTGATGCAAGTACTAAACGAGCTTCAGATGTAACGACCTTGGAAGCTTTGTCTGATCATGAAACAGAAGAAGGAGCCGATGTGGCTTTACTCGCAGAGGCACCCGCAGCAGCAGGAGCGGGTGGCAGCTCAGATTTTTTCCGGGCGGGGTTCTTTGGTTTGCGGAAACGCGCAGCAGCTTCATCAACAACAGCAGCTATGCACACTTCAGTTTCCCCCTAAACTTTTAGCTAAAAATTCTTTCCTCTTACGTCGATAGCTAGCATGTTTGTATAAAAAAGTTGCTTTGCTGGCAGGTGTATTGGACGATAGCATCTTTTTCAAAGATGGTTAAACATGGCGATACAATTCGAATATGTAGTATTGGTGGATGATGAAGACCGAGTAATAGGCCAAGCTGAAAAGATGGCGGCTCATGAACAAGGCTTGCTACATCGCGCTTTCTCAGTTTTTCTATTGCGCAAGCAAGCTCACACCACTCAGACTTTATTGCAGCGCCGAGCCATGCACAAATATCATGGCGCCGGTTTATGGACTAACACTTGTTGTAGTCACCCACGCCCAGGTGAGACGGTGGAGGCTGCGGCGCAACGCCGATTGGCGGAAGAAATGGGCATTCAGGCTGAGCCTGCGGTCATCGGCCATTTTCAGTACCGTGCGGAATTTGCTAATGGTTTGATTGAGCATGAGTTTGACTATGTATTGGTGGCTTGGGATCAAGACCCAACATTTAATCCTAATCCTGAAGAAGTCATGGACGCTCGTTGGGTGGCTTTAGATCAATTAGCGCTTGAATACGTACAAGATCCTGTGCAGTTTACGCCCTGGTTTAAGCAAGCGCTTGAGTTGGTTGCCAGGCTCAAAGCATAGGCTTGAGTGCCACCGCCTACGCATGAAAATAGTCTGAGGCATAAAAGTTATGAGCTTAAGTAAGCTCATTATAGTGCTAGAGTGATGCTGTATTAGCAGCGGTTGGGCGTAGGGGCAATACTTGTGTGGGTATTTGGGTGGTTTGCCCTCTCAAGCGTACATCGGTGCTATTTCAGAGAGGGCGGGGACAGGGCCCCGCCCCTACAAGACCGTGGTTAATTCAACGAAGATGGGCACCCAATTTACACGGCGGAGCCGCTCGTACAAGGCCGCGGTTAATTCAGAGACCGTGCCAATTCGATGAAAGATTTGCCACCACCCGCGGCTCAGGTATAATCCGTCCCCATTCTGCTGCATACCATCCTACTAAGGTCTAATAATGAATTTTAAAAAGCGCTTGTTCGTATTAACTATTCTTTGCTTGTGTGGCTTGGGGTTTGCCTATGCTTCTGCTAGTAGTTTTACAGTAGAGCGAATTGAAGTTAGAGGCTTGCAACGAGTTCCTTTGGCAACGGTCTTAAATTACCTACCGGTTAAAGCAGGTGGTGAATTCAATTCGGCCGATGGCCCTGACATTATTAAAGCGCTGTATAACACCGGTTTTTTCTCAAATGTTGAATTAGAAAGACAAAGGGATGTGCTTGTAGTGGTGGTGCAAGAGCGTCCTATCATTGGTTCCGTTGAATTTAGCGGTAATAAAAAAATCGATAAGAAGAAAGTGGATGAAATCTTAAAGAATGCCAATGTTACTCCCGGTACAGTCTATGACAACGCTAAGCTCAATGAAATTGTACAGGGTCTAAGCCAAGCCTATTTCAACTTAGGTTATCAAAACATTACCATCGATCCACAAGTGAAATCGCGTCCACGTAATCGTGTTGATATTGATGTGGTGGTGAGTGAAGGTAAGCCGGTCAAAGTGCAAAAAATCATTATCGAAGCTAACCAGGCATTCAGCCAATCACAGCTAATGGCTAATTTTAGTTTGACTACTCCCGGTCTTTTAACCTGGTTTACACATACGGATAATTATTCTGAACAACAATTAGATCAAGATTTGCAGAAGCTAAGCGACTATTATATGGACCGTGGTTATATTCATTTCCAGATTCTTTCTAGAAAAATTGAGATCACGCCTGATAAAAAATCTGCATCTATAGTGATCACGGTCTCAGAAGGTGAGGAATATACCATCAGTGGTTATTCACTATCTGAAAATGTAGCTAATCATGCTGATGCGATTAAAAAGCTAATTACATTTAAACCGGGTGAAGTATTTTCCCGTAAAAAAGTTGTTGAAGTGGATGACTCAATTGCTAAGTACTTGGCTGGTAAAGGTTATGCATTTCCGGTTGTAAATGCGACGCCGGTTATTAATGATAATAATCACACGGTATTTTTGAATTATGTGGTGACCCAAGGTAAGCGCATTTATGTGCGTCGCATCAATATTGGCGGCAATGATCGCACGCAAAGCATGGTGATACGTCGTGAGTTTAGACAATTGGAGGCGAGCGTATTCTCTCTTTCAAGGGTTGATGAATCAAAGCGTCGCTTAGCTAATTTGCCTTATCTTAAAGATATTCAAGCAACTCCTGTGCCAGTCGATGGTGCGTCTGATCAAGTTGATTTAGATGTTTCGGTGAAGGAAGTGCGCGCAGGTAAAGCAAGTATTAACGGTGGTTATTCCGATACAGACGGCTTTTTGTACGGTGCTAATATTTTTGAGCCTAATTTTTTAGGCACCGGCAAGATGGTTTCTGCAGGCTTCCAGCGCAGCCAATATAGCAACTTTTATAGTGTGGGTTATAACAATCCTTATTACACCTTAGGGGGAATAAGTCGCGGTTTTGATGTCTTCTATTCCAATACATACCCAGGCAATGTAAATCTATCGCCTTATACCATGAACAGTTATGGTATGAATGTGAATTATGGTTATCCGATCTCTGAGTACAGTGATATTAATTTTGGTTACGGTTATCAGAATGTTGAAATTACCACCACTTCTTCAACGGGTGTTGAAGTGCTGAACTTCTTGCAACAACATAACAGTCCTTATAATGATTTCCCGCTTACAGCTGGTTGGACATACAGCAATCTAGATCGTTTTATTTTTCCAACAGAGGGTTATCGTCAGCAAATCGTAGCAGAAGCAGGTGTGCCGTTGACTAACTCAAGCTTGAGCTACTATATAACGAGCTTTAAAAACACTTGGTATTATCCTTTGACTAAAAATGCTTCCTTTATTTTTAGTCCGCATACAAACTTTGGTTATGGTAATGGCTATGGTGATGTGAGCGAATTACCTTTTTTCAAAAATTTCTACGCAGGTGGTTATAGCTCAGTACCAGGCTATGAAGCCAACACTCTAGGTCCTAAGGATCAAAACAATAACGCACTGGGTGGTAATGTATTGGCTACGGGTGGTTTGGATTTGATTTTCCCTAATTATATTAGTGAAAATTTACGAACAGCTCTGACCTTCAATTTCGGTAATGTGTATCAAAATCAGATGGTCTTGAATGATCTACGTTATTCTGCCGGCCTAATGATCAATTGGAATTCTCCCTTTGGTCTTTTGGGTGTCAGTATTGCTGAACCGCTTAATAAACAGGCAGGTGATACTACAGCGCCATTCCAGTTCTCTTTTGGAACTAGTATTTAGATCTATACCCATCGCACCTCAAGATGCGAAGTTTTAAGT
>JBDNGR010000235.1:0-1091 GCA_041689165.1 Coxiellaceae bacterium | reverse complement strand
AGGAATAGTTGGGCTCTTTCGAGCTTTTGTGATTGAGGAAGCGGGCTAATGCGAGGTCAAGATGAAGCTTACAACTCGCCGCTTGAGGGTCGAGAGGTATATACGGGTGCCACCCCATCATCCGATCTTCCTGCTCCAGCATGAGCGAGTTCATCTGAGCGTGGCATACTTCCTACTCGAGTATGAGTGGAATTATCTGCACCTAACGCCCTAGGTGCTGGTAAATGTTTATTAAATATCCCGCCTGCACTTATGGCAGCACCTCCACCGACGCGTGAGATTGGTGGGAATCTAGAAGAAATCCCCATTATTCGCTCACCCTCTGCACCTGCACCTACTAGTCGCATACTCTCTAGTGCCGCTTCCAGTTTTGCAGCTCCCACAAGATTAGCCTGTAGGGCCGTCAACAAGGCAACTTGCATACTGCGATCCATCACAAATGAAGCGTTCACAATTTCCTTTCGTTTAGCTAATTCATCAGCATCCTCGAGATTGACCTTCATGGCACCCCAAAGCTCTGTAAGCGCGGGTCCCACTCTTAGAATACTGAAGTGGTCTGAATCCTTTATAGAATAAACACTGACTGCACCCCTACAGATCAGGCTCCAACCTAAAGAATCGCAAGCACGAGGATCAGGCTGGCCCCCGCTTTGCAAGCGCCTGCTACTATCGGAACTAACATACAAATGCGGGACAACGCCGCTAATAGCTGTTAATTGAGTTACAGCTACAAGATGCAGCAATTCTTGAATCATGCGGTTATGCGACAGAGAGGGGTCATAACTCAATTGGTCAACTTGTGCTGTCGGATCAAGACCTTTTAGTGCTTCTAAAATTCGAGTCTGTTCTCTATCACTGCTTGTAAAAGTGGGGGGCAAAGGAACGCCTCCCACTTTCCAACCCGCATCAAAACGACTCAATACTCTTATTAACTGACTAGCGAAGTATTGCTTATTCCCATTAACTACTTGAGGTAATGTGCCATCAACAAGCCCGAGAAAACCAACACGTCCCATTAATTTGCTTGCTACTAGATAGGCGAGTGGCGCACCCAATGAATAACCCAAAAGGTAAACAGGATTCCCACCGGT
>JBDNGR010000234.1:0-5659 GCA_041689165.1 Coxiellaceae bacterium | reverse complement strand
TAGAATAACTATTCCTCGCCTTTTGCTCAATCAGAACGCTTCAACTTCTTGCAAGCTGAAACCCCAGCTTTGCATCTCGAAGTACGATGGCTATATCTACTATTAGTTTTTCCAATGTCTTCTTTATATCAGTGAGAATCATCAGTATTTTTATGCCGTAAAGCACCTTCTAACACACAAGAAATAATTTCCATATTTTTATGCAAATGAGTGGCAAAGCCACGTGCCGCTTGCACCGTATCTTCGTTAATCACTCTTAAAGCATCAAAGCCGATTTTTGAGCATCATAGTAATCAGCAAAGGAAAAGCTATGATAGCTTTTAAGCCAATCGTTAAGTGTTAAACCCCGTTCTGCGCTACGTCGAATTTGATACACTATTTTTTCCTTAGGCCAACCTAAAGGGCAGCTTTATAAATTATCATCATGGCCGATCTTAATTGCATTCATGAAACTATCCCTATTTTTCTGCAGTACCGAGCTGCACCAATCCGGTGACAAGCCTGCATTAAATTAGGTGCTCAATCGCTTGACTTCCCACTCGCACACCCTACCATGAGCTGATGCAAAAAGTAGATGTTATTGTTATTGGCGCAGGTGCCGCGGGCCTCATGTGTGCAATCGAGGCGGGAAAACGCCAGCGCAAGGTTTTGGTGCTCGATCACGCCAATAAGCCTGGTAAAAAAATTCTTATGTCTGGTGGTGGACGTTGTAATTTTACCAACCTCAATATCGATCCAGATAATTATATTTCGCATAATCCACATTTCTGCAAATCTGCGCTCACGTGCTACACACAATGGGATTTTATTGAACTGGTTAAAAAACATGATATCCCCTTTCATGAAAAGACCCTAGGTCAATTATTTTGTGATCATAAGGCGAAAGATATTCTCAATATGTTGTTGAGTGAGTGCGAGCAAGCTGGGGTGAAGATTCAGTTGGATTGCCACATCGAATCCATTCTCGACTTAGAGAATGGCCACTTTAAAATCAAAACGAATCTAGCCATTTTTCAGTGTGAATCTCTAGTGATAGCGTGTGGTGGATTGTCTATACCGACGATGGGAGCTAGCCCTTTTGGCTATAAGATTGCTGAGCAATTCAAACTAAAGCTATGGCCTACTCGCGCAGGCTTAGTGCCGCTAACCCTGCACACAGCTGATAAAGAACGCTATGCCACGCTCACAGGCATTAGTGTGGATAGCACAGTACGAGATCAAGATATTAGTTTTCGTGAAAACATTTTATTCACGCATCGCGGCTTGAGTGGGCCTGCTATTTTACAAATTTCATCTTATTGGCTACCGGGCGATACTGTCAAAATAAATCTACTACCTGAAATCAATTTATATGATGTCTTAAAATTGATGAGAAAAGCTCAGCCACAAAAGCTACTAAAATCGCCACTAATAGATCATTTACCCAAACGTATGATTGAACTCTTCATTGACAATCAAAAACTAGACATGCCTTTGCAAGCTTTCTCCGATACACAACTCGAGAAGCTTGGGCAGCAAATCAATCAATGGTCGCTTAAGCCTAATGGCACTGAAGGTTACCGCACCGCTGAAGTTACTTTAGGCGGAGTGGATTGCAATGCCCTTTCTTCAAAAACTATGCAAGCTATCACTATTCCGAATCTCTATTTCATAGGTGAAGTCGTCGATGTGAGTGGCAGGTTAGGTGGGCACAACTTTCAATGGGCTTGGTCATCAGGGTGGGCTGCAGGTCAGGTGGTTTAACGCAACAAGTCTTTGAAATATTAACTATGGAAGATAATCATTAACAATAACCAAACTACAGTAGCATTCACCAATAAAACTACTATAGAATTAACCCTGAATTTTCATCCTAAAAGAAAACGAACACCCATTTGAAACCGCTATTAAAGAAGAACATCTTTGGAATGACGTAGCTAAGACTTATAATCTCACGCTACTGTGTGGCTACAACTTAAAAAAGCTTAAAAGCTTGCATCATTATCCTAAGATTTGCGAATTACACAGCAACACCAATGGATCTGAACAACCTACTATTGAACACCCTCAAAATTAAAAAATGCTGACACTTATTTGGTTTAGAGAAGATTTACGCGTACATGATCAGCGCGCATTAGCAGCCGCCGCTAATCACAGTTCCAATAAAGGATTAATTGGCTTATACGTGCTTGATACCTCGATGTGGCAAAAACACGGGATCGCCACTTGTCGTATCGATTTCATTTTACAGGGCCTGCAAAGCATAAGTCATGATCTGGCAAAATTAAATATTCCTCTCCTACTGCTTGAAGCGAACAAAACATCTGCCATCCCAAGTAAGATTTATCAACTCATGAAGCAGTATCAAGCCGATACCCTTTTCTTCAACAAACAATATGAATTCAATGAAGCCAAACGTGATCAGGCTGTGATTGATTATCTGAGCGCTAAAAACATTAGCTGTCAAAGCGATGATGATCTATTAATCCTAACTCCGGGCAGTGTGCGCAATCAACAAGGTGATTACTTTAAAGTGTTCAGCGCCTTTAAACGAACATGGCTGCAACGCTTCAGTGAAACCGGCGGCATCAAACTAGCCAAAGCACCCAAAGCACAAGCTGCAATTGAAATTGCATCCTCTCCCATACCAGAACAGCTATCTGAGTTTGCACCAAGCCAAATTAATCAGAAATTATGGCCCGCTGGTGAACAACATGCGGCTAGACGCTTAAATAAGTTTATTGATCAGGCTCTTTTTAATTACAACCAGCAGCGCGACTTTCCGGCGATTATGGGCACTAGTCGTCTTTCACCGTATTTAGCAACTGGCATGATTTCAGCACGTCAGTGTTTTCAAGCAGCCTTACAGGCCAACCAACAACGTCTCGATTCTGGCAATAAAGGCGCACTAACCTGGATGAGTGAGCTGATATGGCGTGAATTCTATAAGACGATCTTAATCGCGGTACCGCGCATTTCAATGGACAAAGCTTATCAAGCCAATACCGATAAAATTGAATGGGACTTTGACCAAGAGCAATTCGATGCTTGGCAAAACGGTATGACTGGCTACCCACTGATTGATGCGGCTATGCGCCAACTGAATCAAACAGGCTGGATGCACAATCGCCTGCGCATGGTCGTTGCAATGTTTTTTGTTAAGAATTTATTTTTTTACTGGCGCCTGGGTGAAAGCTACTTCTGCTCCAAACTCATTGATAGCGATCTCGCGGCGAACAATGGTGGGTGGCAATGGTGCGCCTCAACCGGTACTGATGCCGCACCCTACTTCCGTATCTTCAATCCCATCACACAAAGTAAGCGCTTCGATCCTGAAGCTGTGTTTATTAAACGATACTGTCCTGAGCTTAAGGACTGTGATCTACGCTACATTCACGATCCCTTTCACAAAAACTTCACGGCGCTTAACTATCCTGAACCCATTATTGAGTTAAATGCCAAACGTAGTCGTGTATTAGCAGCTTACAAAAATACTTAAGGCTGGTGTTCGCAGTGACCCTGTGAATACCAACCATTCAGACCATCTACATTGGGACATGAAACCAAGTGATAACGCCAAGCGGCCAACACCCAAAGAATAACAGCTATTACGACCACCGCATTTAAAATGATTTTAATAGGTGCGGCCATTGGTATATAACGATTAAGTGGAGCGCATCATAACTCTAAGTTTAATCCAACAGAGAAAAGAGCTTAGCTTTTCCAAGCTCTTTTCACCAACACTTCAATCAATTAGCCTGCATAGCCATCTGTGCACGATCATTCATCCCTGACTGCATAAATTGTTTGGTCAAGTCATTTATATAAGGCAAACGCGCAATGGGCATTTTCAAACGTGCGGCATCAAGTGCGAAATTTAATTGGTTTAAATTTACACTTCGTACTGTTAAATCATCATACGTACGGTAATAGAAGATCTTATTGTTTAAATCTTTAAATACCACCCACTGAGTCGTCTCATTAGTAGCCTTACCACTCGAAGGTTCACGTACGAGACCTAGAGGGATATCTACATTATTAATAATGTGCTGCGCAAGATTTAACGCAGAGCTCGCATTGTTTGTAGGATAAGCTACCTTCAAAAGCGCTGTCATTTTAATAAAACGTGAGGGTGGGCTCACATCCCCCGGCAAACCAATCATGCCAAAGCCTGCACCATTAGCACCATAGGTGACTTCATCAATCTTAACAGCAGGTGGATTGGTAGGCGTGAGGTGAACATAATTCTGTAAATTCTCTAAGTGCCATTGATAAGCTGGTGAGTTAGTCATGACCCCGATGTAATCGTGTACATGCAATTTACCTTTAATATATTCAACTACGATTCCCTTGCCGGAAGCATCATGAATGGCAAAGTGTAAGGGGAAAACCACGCTGCCGTGACCAGGCAAAGTGATTGATTGAGCATAGACATAGACATTCGTTAAAGCATCTTTGACTTCATCTACCGCTTTGAAATTACCCAGCACCCAATCAGCAAAATTTAAATGCGGTAATGCTTGCGCATTCATTCCAGCGGGAACAGTTTCATATTGTGCGTAATCAGGCAAATACAGATCTTCAACGCTCAAACCTGCTTCATTTAATCCATCTAAAGCCAGATCAATGTTAAATGCATCCAAATAAACATAACCGTACTTAGCTTTCCAAGCTAAACCGGGCTTACCATCTGGCGCAATAGTCGTAAAGCTGCGACCTTGAGTTGAAGTGCGTAAGTTGGATTGCATATCTACACTGAATTCCATACTGCGGGCAATAATATTAGTACCATCAGTGGCTTTAACTTGAATATCAGTACAAGCAAAGCTTGTGCCAACACTTAAAAGACTGCTGAGAACCATGACACTTAGATACAATTTGAATTTAGGCATAACGAGACACTCCGTGTTAATAAAGCACCGCTAGTATACCTCTCATGCCTCAAATTGCGAAATTACAACTGCGGCGTTCTGATAGAGCAAAAGGCGAGGAGTAGCTATTTCTATTTTGAGCTTTTTGTGATTGAAGAAACCCTTGACAAGATCAAGAAATTTTTTTAAGTCCTGGCATTCATTAACTGTTGCACAAAATTCATCACGTTGCTCAAGACCACGCGCATAGTATTTGGCAAATTTTCGCGCTTGCAGTAAGGCAAATTTTTCGCTCCCTAATAATTCACTCAAACGTTCCACATGTTCAACAAACAATGCACCACGTTCTTTAACCGAAGGAGCGATGAATTTTTCCTGATTAAATTCACTGATTAATTGTCTAATTAACCACGGCTGCCCTACGCCAGCACGCCCAATCATTACACCGGCACATGCTGTTGCTAACATTTTCTGCAAGGATTGAAGATCAGCAATATCACCATTCCCTATAACCGGAATCTTAAGTGCCTCAACAAAATAACGAATTTGCTCATAATTACAGGGGGTTTCATAGTGTTCAGTCCAATGTCGACCATGCACTACCAGAAAATCGGCGCCAGCTTCAGTGATCACCTTAGCAATTTCTTGATTGAAAATATCACTACTGTTCCCCTCCACACGTATTTTGACTGAAACAGGTACTGAAGTATTATCTTTCATCGCACGAATTAAATGATAAAGCTTAGTGGGGTCTGTTAGAAGACTCGAACCTGCCCCACGACTACGAATTTTTTTCACCGGACAACCAC
>JBDNGR010000233.1:0-12068 GCA_041689165.1 Coxiellaceae bacterium | reverse complement strand
GTCGCGCTACTACTGCTGCCGCACGATTACCAATCCCAATATCAGCAAATAAATCATCTGGCGATTTCAAATGCGCCTCAGCACTCACAAGATCAGTAGCTTGCGTCGGAATATGGCGTAAATTAAATCCTAACTTGGACAGGGCTTGTTTCAATAAACGCTTACCTAAAGCCGCTGATTCTGTGTGGCGTTGCGTTTTTAAGAAATGTCGAATGCTGCTACGTGCTTTACTAGTAACAACAAAATCCAACCACGCAGGATTGGGTCGAGCAGCATTGGCCGTTACCACTTCCACTGTTTGCCCATTTTCGAGGTGAGAAGATAAAGGCGCTAATTGCCGATCAATTTTCACCGCAACACAAGCATTACCCACATCAGTATGAACCGCATAAGCAAAATCAGCCGCTGTAGCACCAGAAGGCAATTCCATAATTCTACCCTTAGGGGTAAACACATAAATTTCATGCGGGAAAAGATCCACTTTCATGCTTTCAACAAATTCCATAGAACTGCCGGTATTTTGCTGCAGCTCTAAAAGACTCTTCACCCATCGTTGTGCACTGAGTTGTGGCTTATTAGCGATGTTCTCGTCACTCTTATACAGCCAATGCGCGGCGATACCGCTGGTCGCCATTCTATCCATTTCTGAGGTACGAATTTGAATTTCAATTGGCAGCCCATAAGGACCAAATAGCGTTGTGTGCAGCGATTGATAACCATTGATTTTTGGAATCGCCACATAGTCTTTGAAGCGCTCAGGAACAGGCTTATACAGATTGTGCACAATCCCTAAGACACGGTAGCAAGTATCGATATCACTGATGATAATTCGAAAAGCATAGACATCCATAATCTCATTAAACGGGATACGTTTAGTGCGCATTTTGCGATAAATGCTATAGAGATGTTTTTCACGACCCTGCACTTGGCACAGGGAAGCAATTTTGCTCTTTGCGATAGCATCTTTAAGCGTTTTTTCAATCAGCGCTAATACTTTTTTGCGATTACCACGAGCTTTACGAATGGCGGCCTTAAGCACTTCATAACGATTGGGATATAAAGCCGCAAAAGCATTTTCTTCTAGCTCAACTGAAAATTCACGCATCCCCAAACGCTTTGCCACGGGTGCAAAAATTTCTAGAGTTTCGCGTGCGATTCTTTGGCGCTTAGTGGGGGGCAAAGATTCAATCGTGCGCATATTGTGCAAGCGATCAGCAAGCTTCACCAAAATAACACGGATGTCTTTGGCCATAGCCAAAACCATTTTGCGTAAATTTTCGGCTTGAGCTTGCGCACGACTAACAAACTCTATTTGTGTTAGTTTGCTAACACCATCCACTAATTCAGCAACTTCCTCACCAAATTGCCTGCTGATTTCTTCTTTACTAATCGGGGTATCTTCAATCACATCATGTAAAATGGCCGCCATGATGGTGTGACAATCTAACTTAATGTCAGCCAGGATGCAGGCTACTGCTACAGGGTGAGTAATATAGGCTTCACCGGTACGTCGCTTTTGACCACGGTGTGCTTCAAAAGCCAATAGATAAGCCTGATGAACTTTATCAACTTCATCTTTACTTAAATAATCGAGTTTTCGTCGCAATCGTTTGAATAAGCGCATAGGGTGTTATGCTCTGTTTGCAATACTTGAGTGGGCTTCTTTGAGCTTGATGAAGAGCCAGTTCTTAAACTGGCTCTATGCCCATCGTAGCTCAAGATGCGATGGGCATATACCCATCGCACCTCAAGATGCGAGTTGTAAGTTCCATCTTGAGGTCACATTAGCCCGCTTCCTCAATCACAAAAGCTCGAAAGAGCCCAACTATTCCCTCGCTTTTGCTCAATCCTCATCGGGCTACTGCTCGCAAGCTGAAACTTAAAACTTCGCATCTTGAGGTGCGATGGATATAGATATCTAATGACTCAGTTAGCAGTCTTCATTAAGCTCTTTTGGCTTGAATTCATCTTTCATAGCAGCGATAAAAAGTTCGTCGGCATCCTCTTCAGCCCTTGTTGCAGCTGCAGCCTCGGCTTCGTCTAAATCAAAGCCTGCAGCGATTTCACGCAGAGCAATTACAGTGGGCTTGTCATTATCACGCGGCACTAAAGGATCAACCGCGCCTAATTCTAGTTTGTGGGCACGACGTGATGCCTCGATCACTAAATCAAAACGATTTTTTAAATTTCTCAAACAATCTTCTACCGTAACACGTGCCATTTCTCTTACCTCTTTGATTAAAACTCTTTCTTATACCAGGGCCTACTGAGCTTTACTATCTCGGCTGCCAATTGAGCGTGATTTGTCCAAATGCTGCTTTGTTTGCATTGAATAGTAACACTATTAGACCTCAAATGAGACCACATTTGTTTAAAATCATCTCAATTTTCGCCCTGAGAAAGCAAGGCTCATCAGACCTAAAAAATCACTTAAAACAGTTACTTATGCAAAGTCTCAGCATTCTACCTTAACAATCCGCCCAACAACTTCGCATGACGTATGGTCTGATTCTGCGAGCGTAAGCGGCCCGCCTGAATAATCCGCGTTAGGTCAGTTAAGGCATGCTCAAAGCTATCATTAACGACCAGGTAGTTGAATTCCAAATAATGCGCTATTTCGGAACGGGCTAAATCTAAACGTCGCTCAATAACCTCTTTGTCATCTTGCTGACGCTGGACTAATCGTTGCTCTAAAGTCTCGATCAAAGGCGGGACAATAAAGATACTGAGTGCGTGTGGCATTAATTTATGAATTTGTTGCGCACCTTGCCAATCAATTTCCAAAACAACATCTGTGCCCGCTTCCAGCTGCTCTAAAACCCAAGACCGCGAGGTGCCATAATAATGCCCATAAACTTCTGCATATTCTAAGAAATCACCATGTTCAACTTTCTGCAGAAACTCTTCCTTGGTCAAAAAACAATAATCCACACCTTCAACATCACCAGGGCGTGGCGGACGAGTGGTAAAAGATACCGAGATTTTAATCTCCGAAATTTTCTGCAACAAAGCTCGTACTAAGCTAGTTTTGCCCGCGCCAGAAGGTGCCGCGATTACAATTAAGTTTGCTTCTTTATTCAAGGTTTTGTACCTGTTCTCGCATTTGTTCAATTAATACTTTTAATTCGACATCAGCACGCGTTATTTCAGCATCCATAGATTTACTGCCAATGGTATTGGTTTCACGGTTTAATTCTTGCATTAAAAAATCTAAGCGCCGTCCGACTACCCCACCCTCAATCACGATACGCAGGACCTCTTGCACATGTGCTTCTAAACGCTGCAATTCCTCAGCGATATCCGTCTTTTGCGTCAGCCACACGAACTCCTGCTCCAAACGATGCGGATCGAGACTTAACTCTAATTCAGCAAAGCGCGCCAAGATTTTGTCACGTTGCAACTTTAACACTAAGGGCAAGCGCGCTTTAATCACGGCCATGTGCTGCAGAATATCAACCAGACATTGTTTTAAAAATGCAACTATACCAGCACCTTCGCGCTCTCGAGTTTCGATAAACTCTATCAATGCGGTATCTACAACTTGCAAGACAGCTTTCTTTAACTCCTTGACGTTTAGTTCCGATGATTTTAAAACACCGGGCCAATTCAAAAGTTCCATCATGTCGACTTGAGTACTAGCAAACTGCGCTGAAAGTTTTTGGCTTAATTCGGCCATCTTTTCTACTAGAGGCATATTCACTTCAAACTCTAAAGCCTGAGTGGGACTGGCTTGAAAACGAATACCTAAATCTACCTTACCTCTACCCAAACGTTTCTGTAATAACTCACGCAGATCTTTTTCAAAAGCACGCACTGCTTCAGAAAGATGCAAATTCAAATCAAGATAGCGATGATTAACGGAGCGTAGCTCACAGCTCAGAACACCCATTGGAAGTTCAGAGATAGTGCAGGCAAAAGCGGTCATACTGGAAATGGCAGGCATATTTTTGTTCAACCTAATAACGGCAGTTGGAATCTACGACCAAGGTCTACTGAATTGAATCTACCGTTTGCAGGTTCAAATAGAAAATTGGTAGCGATCAGGGTATTATCCACGGCCTTAAAATCAATGCGAGATAATAGCCATGCGCCCATCCCACCGTCAACCGAATCAGCTCCGAGCTGTTGAATTTATTCGACATTATACCAATTATGCCGAAGGCTCAGTGTTAAGCTGCTTTGGCAACACCAAGGTATTATGTACAGCTTCAGTCACTGAAGGTGTCCCGGGTTTTCTACGTGACTCAGGCCAAGGCTGGGTAACGGCAGAATATGGCATGCTACCTCGCTCAACCCACACACGCTCCGATCGCGAAGCGGCTCGCGGTAAACAAAGTGGTCGCACTCAAGAAATTCAACGCTTAATCGGCCGTGCGCTGCGTTCAGCGATAGATCTAAAGGCCTTAGGTCCTTACACCATAGTATTAGATTGCGATGTAATTCAAGCCGACGGCGGTACGCGTACAGCAGCTATTAGCGGCGCCTGCGTGGCTCTAGTGGATGCACTGCGTCATTTACAAACTAAGCGACTGATTACTTCTGACCCCTTGAAACATTTCGTAGCTGCCGTATCAGTTGGCGTTTATCGACAAACACCTGTTTTAGACTTGGACTATGCTGAAGACTCTAAAGCTGAAACAGATATGAATGTGGTTATGACTGATCAAGGCGGATTTATTGAGATCCAAGGGACAGCTGAGACTGCACCTTTCGCCAGCCACGAGCTACAAGATCTCCTAGAGCTTGCTAAATTGGGTATTAATCAAATCATTGAAAAACAAAAACAGGTGTTAATGGCGCCGTAGCAACTGTCTTGAAG
This sequence comes from Coxiellaceae bacterium, assembly GCA_041689165.1. Taxonomy (GTDB): domain Bacteria; phylum Pseudomonadota; class Gammaproteobacteria; order Coxiellales; family Coxiellaceae; genus CAIQCE01. Next base: position 7,249 of record JBDNGR010000233.1, on the reverse strand, counting down.
CTTAAGCTTCAAGACAGTTGCTACCACTTAAGATAAACCTTATCGAGCTCTCCAAACCGCAGCGAAATCTGCAACTTTAGTTGCTCACACGAAGCCGCGAAATGATTTTGCAACAGCACAAAAACTTGGTTCGCTACAGTCTGCAACAGTTCAACTGAACGACCGGGTAAAACGTGAATACTTAAATACACAAAAGCATTATTGGGATTGCCGTCTCCAACAAAATAATTCTGCGCCTCATAGGCACGACTTTTGCAGCTGGATAGCTGGGTTGGTAATTGTTCAGCCAATAGTTGATGTAGCTCGCTGAAGAGCTCAGAAAACTTATCCTTTTCGATCAGATTAGCGCTGTACTCTAAAACCAGGTGTGGCATTTTATAAATCCCAATCGTAATGCACCGTAAACGGCGCGTGATCAGAAAACTTCTCACCACGATAAATTTCGGTGGCTTTTACTTTACCCTTAAAATGCGAAGTTGTGACCTGGTAGTCAATTCTCCATCCCACATTCTTTTCCCAAGCACGCATACGATTCGACCACCATGTATATTGATCGGGCTCTTGCTCAAGTTGGCGAAAAGCATCGACGAAATCTAATTCACCCAATACTAAATCCAACCACGCGCGTTCTTCAGGCAAGAAACCGGAGCTTTTTTGATTGCTGTGCCAGTTTTTGATATCAGCCTTGGTATGCGCAATATTCAAATCGCCGGTGATAATAAATTCACGTTGCGATTTTTTGATCGTTTTTAAGAAAGTCGTAAAGCGGTCTAAGAAATCCATCTTGATGACTTGTCGATCTTCACTGCTACTGCCGGAAGGCATATACAGAGAGGCAACGCTAAGATTACCAAAATCGGCTTGAATATAACGTCCTTCATTATCCGCGACCGGCCACCCCAAGCTTTTGAGCACTCGATCCGGCTTACGCTTCGAATAAATTCCCACTCCGCTATAGCCTTTTTTTTCTGCCATGCAAAAGCTGCTGTGATAACCCGCTGGTCGATAAATATCTTCCAACAAACTATCCATATCGGCTCTGATTTCTTGCAAGCACACCACATCTGCATTCTGCAGGGCTAGCCAGCCGAAAAAGCCTTTATTGGCCGCAGATCGAATTCCGTTAACATTAGCGGTGATAATTTTCATTTAAGTTCCTTTAATATTGCTTTCAATCGTTTTACACTGCTCGCCTCATCAGGTATTGCCTTAAGACGGACCCAACAAAATGACCATGAAAAGCGATTTTATTGAATTCTTACTCCAACACCAAGCATTAAAGTTTGGCAATTTCACTCTCAAGTCAGGTCGCCAAAGCCCATTCTTTTTTAATCTGGGGGTATTCAGTTCCGGCTCAAGCCTCACTAAACTCGGCGAATTTTATGCGCAAACATTACTCCAGTCACAACTTGAGTACGAGGTGCTATTTGGTCCGGCCTATAAAGGTATCTCTCTAGCCACCGCCACCAGCATTGCTTTATACCAGCAAAATCAACTGGATGTCCCCTTTGCCTTTAATCGTAAAGAAGCCAAAGATCATGGTGACGGCGGATTAATCGTTGGTAGAAGCTTACAGAACAAGAAAGTAATTATGCTGGATGATGTAATCACAGCCGGCACTACCGTACGTGAAACCATTCGTCTACTTAAAGAATTCTCCGCTAGCTTCAGCGGCATTATCATCGCTTTTGATCGCCAAGAACGCGGTGAAGGCAAGTTAACAGCAACTCAAGAAGTACAAGAGCAATACGGCATACCGGTTGCTAGCATTTTAAAATTAAACGATGTAATCGAATACTTGGAATCACAGCAAAAATTTAAAGCCGAATTGGCTGCCATAAAAGCTTACCAAGAACAGTTTGGTCTTAAAAACTAAATACTAAGCCTGAATCTTGTTTTAATAATTCTCGCTTAAAGATGGCTTGTATCTTGTGTAGGTTCTCTAGATTATCAGCTTCAAAGCGCATGGTTAAGCAAGGTGTTGTGTTGGATGCGCGCACCAAACCCCAACCATAACCAAAATCGACACGCAAACCATCAATCGTCACCACGTCCGCCGACCCAAAGTCTGCTTCACGGCTAAATTTTTCTAAAAAGCTGAGCTTTTGTTCATCCGGCATAGCAAGCTTTAATTCAGGAGTGTTAACACTATCAGGCAAAGCTTTAAAAATTTCACTTACTGAGCGTGCATCGCGCGCGACAATATCGAGTAAACGTCCACCCACATAAGTCGCATCATCAAAACCAAACCAATTTTCTTTAAAGAAAATATGACCACTCATTTCACCGGCTAAGGGCGAGGCTATCTCGGCCATCTTAGCTTTAATAATCGAGTGTCCCGTTTTCCACATCAATGGTATACCGCCATGCTCGGTAATGACTTTGGCTAAACCACTGCTGCACTTAACATCAAAGACAATGGGCGCACCGGGTTGTCGATTTAAAACATCAATTGCAAACAACATCAATTGTCGATCAGGCCAAATAATTTCACCTTCGTTTGTAACCAAACCCAAACGATCACCATCACCATCAAAAGCTAAGCCGCAATCAGCACGCGTTTCTCGCACTTTAGCAATTAAAGCTTGCAGATTTTCAGGAACAGTTGGGTCGGGATGATGGTTAGGAAAATTCCCGTCAACTTCACAATAAAGCTCAGTAACATGACAACCTAGCGCGCGATATAAAGCAGGCGCTGTTTCAGCAGCAACCCCATTACCACAGTCCACTACGATGCGCAGTGGTCGCGCCAAGTGAAGTCGTTCTTGAATATAATTCAAATAGTCGGGAATGACTGCAACATTTGTTAGTTTACCCAAGCCTTGTTCAAAACGACGCTGATAAATACATTGATAAATTTTCTGAATACCATCAGCCGCTAAAGTTTTACCATTTAAAATAATTTTAATGCCGTTGTAGGCCGCCGGATTATGGCTACCCGTCACAATTACACCATTCGAGCAGGCTAAGTGATGAGTGGCAAAATACATAACTGGCGAAGGTACTTGTCCGATGAAGATAACATTAACACCTGTCGCCAAAATTCCTTCACACAGTGCCTTCGATAAACTAGGACCAGACAAGCGACCATCACGCCCGACAATAACGTGGTCTTGATTTAAGTCGCGTATTTGGCTGCCAATAGCTAAACCGAGCGCATAAAACACATCGGGGTTTAACTGAGTGCCAACTAAACCACGGATATCATAAGCCCTAAAAATAGTAGGAGTGAGCTCTAAAGGCAGTTGATACTGCTCTGAATTAGTGTTTGCCTGAATGTCCAAATCCGCCCTCTCCTCGTGATGTTTCTGCAAATTCAGCTACCAACTCAAATTCTCCACGAATAATCGGCACTATCACCAATTGGGCAATGCGCTCACCGGGTTGCACCGTATAGCTTTGCTGACTGCGATTCCAACATGAAACCATAAGAGGACCTTGGTAATCAGCATCAATGAGCCCCACTAAGTTTCCTAAAACCAAACCATGCTTATGACCCAAACCTGAGCGCGGTAAAATCACCGCTGCCGTATGCGAATCAGCCAAATAAATCGCCATACCAGTCGGAATTAAGTGCGTTTCACCGGGTTTCACTTCTAATGGCTCATTGACACAGGCACGTAAATCCAGACCTGCTGAGTCCGCTGTTGCATATTCTGGCAAGGGAAACTCTGTGCCGAGACGTGAATCTAAAATTTTGACTTGGATTTTATGTGGCATAGCTCCCTCTTAGCTTTAGTCCTGAAAGTGGGCAAGCCTAACGCTTTTTAATTAATTTAGCCATAGCCAGCGCCTGCAATGTCCGCTAAGATTTTGCTTTGATTCACTATTCACGGAAGATCTAATATGACAGATTCTAATTTGATCGTTAAAAGCGGTCCCCGCGAAACATTCTTACAATTATTCAGCATTATTACTTTGTATATGAGCGCCAGCAGCTTAATTGGACTCTGGTTCCAATACATTAATTTATGGTTTAACACCGCTGCATGGCCTGCGGAATTTTTTGCGATGAGCATTCGTTTCCATTTAGCCGTTTTGATCGTTAGCTTCCCTATTTATTTCTACACTTTACAAAAATATCGCACATGGACTGCAGAAAATCCTGCTTTAAACCAGTTACGCATTAAAAACTGGCTGACTTATTTCACTTTGTTTTTAGCGACTCTGTGTATTGTGATTGATTTAGCTACTTTGATTTATCGCTTTTTAGGAGGCGAGTTAAGCTCAAGTTTTCTCTGCAAAGTGGTGACTTTACTCGTTGTGTGCGGATTGATCTTTTATTATTACCAACAGGATTTAAAACAAGCATGGGCAACTCACACTCCACGTTTTTTTGCGTTGGCTGTCGGGTTAATTGTTTTAGCGACCATAGGTTATGGCTTTAATATCACGGGCTCACCGTTTAAAGCACGCTTAGCTAATTTTGATTCACAACGCTTAAGTGATTTAAGTGGTATTCAAATACAGGTGATGAACTACTGGCGCGACCAACACAAGCTTCCAGCTAACTTAGAGGTCTTAACCGATAGCATTAATGGTTACAAGGCTCCCACTGACCCTGAAACTAAGGCCGCCTACAGTTACAAAGCTTTATCTACTAACCATTTTGAACTATGTTCCGTGTTTAATCTTGCTTCTGTTAATACAGACTCCACTCAACCCTTATTGGCGATCAATCAAGGCCAAGTGGCTAATTGGAGTTGGCAGCATCCAGCGGGTGAGGTTTGTTTTAAGCGGACGCTCAACCCCTAATCCTAAAAAAAGCAGAACGAACTTCGAAGACTCAACTCAATCTATAAACTATCGAATCCCGGTATAGGATTTACTTACACGCTTGCTACACTCATGCGCAATGAAAATTCAACAATGGCCGATTCATGAACGACCGCGTGAGCGCTTATTGAAACAAGGTGCACGCGCTTTATCCAATGCAGAGCTCATTGCGATTTTGTTACGCACTGGGGTACGCGGTAAAGATAGTGTGTATTTGGCACGCGAACTATTGAATCAGCATATTTCGTTAAGGAATTTATTTGGTTTGAGCTGCAGAAGCTTTACCCAGTCTTCAGGATTGGGGCCTGTAAAATATGCTCAACTGCAAGCCGCATTTGAATTAGGCAAACGCCATTTACAAGAAGGTGTGGAAAAAGCTGCCACCTTAGATTGCTCTGAAGACACGCAGCATTATTTAATTGCCAATTTACGTGATCTTCCCCATGAAGTATTTGCCTGTTTTTTTTTAGATAATGCTTATCGACTTATTTGCTTTGAAAAACTATTTCATGGCACGATTAACTCAACTACCGTGCACCCTCGCGAAATTATTCGCCGCGCCTTGTATCACAATGCCGCGGGCATTATCTTTGCGCACAATCACCCTTCTGGCATTGCAAAGCCTAGCCTCGCCGATATTGAGCTAACCCGAAAATTGCGGGAAACCTTGCAGCTTATCGACGTGCAAGTGCTCGACCACTTCATCGTAGGGGGCAATGAGATTAGCTCGTTTTCTGAGCTGGGATTGATGTAGCACATAACGATTTTCTTTTCATGCTGTCATTGGAATATGGGCCTGTTACACGCTATTTGTTTGAAGTGCAAATCGAGATGATTTAGCCAAAATTAACACCTAAGATCACGACTTATACTCCCAACCCTCAAGCCAGACATAGCAGAGACTATTAATATTGAGTTAATTAGCCGATCGGTAGATAAATCAATATTTTCAACTAAACTTAACTAAAGGATTAATAAAAATAGAGGTAAGTAGAGTGGTTCAACATCGTATGAGTGAAGTTAAAGATGACATATTAGCAGGCGCCGCTGCGAGGGATTTAAGGAGGTCAACTTACGATCCGAGTATGATGCTAGGATCAGGAGCCGCAAGGGCTGATGCTTCACATGCTGATGGGGGAGAAGGAGAAGGAAAACACTTTTAAGGCTTACACCTTACTAAGGCTAGCATTGGTAAAATCTTAGAAAAAGTGCTAGATTTCGTGAAAATAGAAAATAAAAGATGATGCCATGCCACTTTTCTCTATACCAAGCTTAGAAGAAAAATTTGAGGCCTTTTTGAAAAGCGATAAGTCTAACGATTATCCTATAGACTGCAAAGACTTGAAGGCCGCGGCTGCGCTAGTAAAGACTTATCTGGAAGGATGGCGCGTATATTTTGTTACATATAGAGATAACTCTATAAAAGAAAAGCTCGCGGAATATAACAATATTAGTACCAGGATAGCTAGAGCAAACGAGGCATTAGCTGCAAACAATCATCGGTGTGCGCAAGCAATCCTTGCTCCTCTTCATGAAGTAGTACCTGATGATGTGCGTATCATCACTCTATTAAAAAGAGCAACTGCAGGCTTGGCTGCTAGTGGTCTTAAACTGTGATATTTCATGACATGTGAGACAAACTAGTTGATTAATAGTACTAGCAATACGTGAGAAAGTTGGTTAGATGGCACAATCTCTTCTTAAATACTGTCTTGACCGCTCATTTTTAATGAGGCGGCCCTAATTTCACTAGCTTAGATGTTGACCCCCCACCCCTATATTTGGTATAAAGTGCGGCTTCCTGTTAGAGACGTTATCCGAGGAGTCCAAAATGGCTAAAGTTTGTGAAGTTACCGGCAAAGGCCCTATGTCAGGCAACAATGTGTCGCACGCTAAGAATAAAACCAAGCGTCGGTTCCTGCCGAACCTGCATAAATGCCGCTTTTGGGTGCCAAGCCTCAAAAAATACGTAAGCTTGAAAGTCTCGACTCAGGGCATCAAGATTATTGATAAACTCGGCATCGAAGCGGTGCTAGAACGCATTAAAGAAGGACGATAACCATGGCCGCCAAAAGTGCTCGTGAAAAAATTAAATTGGTTTCCACTGGCTTGACCGAAAAAGGCAAGAAGACCGGAACCTTTTACACCACGACTAAAAACAAACGTAATACCACCGATAAGATCAAATTGAACAAATTCGATCCTCGCGCTTGGAACAAAGAAGCCAGTAAAGCGGGTATGTACGTCGAATTCAAAGAAGACAAGATTAAGTAATAAGCTACTGACCCTTTCAGGGCACCTAGTAGGTGCCCTTTTTTTTGCCTGGGCCTGCTCTGCCGCATGCCACCCCTTTATATACCCATCGTACCTCAAGCTGCGAGTTGTAAGCCTCATCTTGATATCGCATTAGCCCGCTTCCTCAATCACAAAAGCTCGAAAGAGCCTAACTATTCCTTCGCTTTTGCTCAATCCT
>JBDNGR010000232.1:0-2901 GCA_041689165.1 Coxiellaceae bacterium | reverse complement strand
GGCTACTTGCTTTAATCATGGCGACTGCCATAGCCAAACAATACTCGGCTTCAGTCAAATCCCCCGCTTTGTTATAAGCATTACCTAAATTCCGAAAACCGTGCATTACGTTTTTATCAAACAAATAAACATTTTCAGCTGGCAAAGCTAATATTTCATAGGGCTGTTGCTCTGCTGCTACAGCGTCACCTGCGGCCCCAGCTCCCCCACGTCCTGCGGTGCTGAGTCTACTAGATCCATATATACCCATCGCACCTCAAGATGCGAAGCTAGGCTTCCACCTTAAGTCGAATTTGAGGCGTTCTTCAATCACAAAAAGCTCAAAATAGAATAACTATTCTTCGCCTTTTGCTCAATCAGAACGCCTCAACTTCTCGCAATCTGAAACCCTAGCTTCGCATCTTGAGGTGCGATGGGTATATTTCATCAGTGTAATTGCCGCCGATAATTTTCTGATGAACAGTTTCCAATAACTGTACTTTATCGCGTACACCACGATTAAAGTAGCAACTCTTAAGTCGTACAATTTGATTTGCCACAAAGGCTTTTAGGTATGGAGCTTGAGTAGCGAGATCCATGGAATGATTAAGCGATAAAAAGGCCGTATCTAATTCACGCGCACAGCGACTCTTGAATTCAGCTTCATTATATTTTTTTTAAAATACGAATTATTAGATCTAAATCCTAAAATATCATTTAAGATAAATTGCCTGGCCATATGGCCCTTTGTTTTCAGAAATTGTATAAATCCTGTAGAACTTTGCATGCAAGAAAGAAGTTGCTTTCTGTATAGATTGGCAGGGTTGCTGCCTGTGCTCCTGAGAATCCTTTCTTTAAGCAGAGGCGTAGAATGAAGAATCTTGTTGATTTCGTCAGTCAAGAAATCGGGCATTAAAAGTATTTTAAGAATAGCTGTATAAACGTCTTGTTTAAACCCAGCGCCCAGTGAAATTCTAAGTTCATTGCCTAACTCACGCCATGGAGCAGATATTTGGCCATTGCAGCGATTAAAGACAAAGTTAGATGGTTTATATTTCGGCCAGTTCGCTAATAAAGGAAGCGCTTCAAAATCGCTTGCCGCATATTCAAAACAAAGCTTATGAATAGGATCAAAGTTTGTAGCTTTAGAAAAAATTTGACCAAAATCATAACGAGTTAAGTGGCCATCTTCATCAAAAGCTACGTGATCAGATTTCAAATCATTTTCGCCAAAGACAATACTGCATACTAAAATTACAGCCAGAGCCTTACGATTATTTTTTGCCCGAAGCTAGAATTTTATTCTCGAGGTCGTTCACAATCTTGTCGACATAATCATCATGTTCGGCGGTGATATCAGTTATTGTGTTGATATTAGTAATTTTTTCACTAATTATCCGGATGGGCGCACTTAAATCATAGCTATATTTAGGAATACGGGCCCCATCTAATACATGCAACCTAAAAATACAGGCGCCATAAGTTTCGATAATTGCACGCGTTTCGTTATCTTCACTTACAAGGTCTTTTCCCACACGCACAGCAGTTTTAGCAATATACGATTTCAGGCGTAGTGGTTTTTTTGGAATTAGATTTTTTCAAGTATTCAGAGACACTGCTACTTGAAAAAACAGTTGTTCCAGTAATCTCGTTTGAGGTGCGTGCCGCTTGATGATCAAACTGAGAGCTTAGATCTGCACCACGGGTAAAAGAGTTGTCAGTTATTATTCGCATAACAATAATGTAACCTAAGAAACTTAAGGTTTTCTTAAGACCAATAAAATTAACTGGCTAAGATTCTTATCACGGCGCTTTAAAACAATAAAAGCGCTCATTTAAGCAGACTAGAGTACAAGCAGGGCGGCCGGTCGGGATGCCCGTCCTCTTCAGCCTCTCGTAATTTTTCTATTTTCATGAACTTAAATAATAAAGTTTTAGTGATTTAAGACTAATTTAAGCTTCATGCGGTAGGATGGCTCTATCTTACATAGATATTGCTGAGGTAAAAGCCATGATAGAGGCAAGTTTAATTCAACCCGTTGTTACTCGACAACCGTCAATGCGCTCACGTTTATTATTAGCGGCAGCACAGCTGTTTGTTAAAAAAGGTTATAGTGGTGCATCACTCAGCGAAATTGCTGCTGTATGTAACATTAAAAAATCGAGTCTTTTTCACCACTTTGTTTCCAAAGAAGCGATTGCATTAGAAACGATTGCGATGGTTAAACGCTATTGTGATGACAACATTTTCCAAAGTGTTTATTCAACGGGTTTGAGTTTAGAAGAACGTAAGAAAAAATTCCTTGAAGGTAGCCAACACTTTTTCTGTGAACGTATCGACAACAATGCGCTAGTTGGTTTCTTAGGTATTGCGCTAGTGGATGTAGCTGAAGCTTTCAATGCACCCGTTAAACAGTATTTCGATGCATGGCAAAGCGCTATTAGTCGTTTACTGGAAGAGCAAGTTGATGCAAACCGTGCACAAAAATTAGCAACGGCTTTAGTTTCGCAACTACAAGGTGCTTTGTTGATGTGGCGCGTTTATCAAGATCCGCGCTATGTGGATGAAGCTTATCAACAACTGGTTCGAGTTGTTAATAACGCTGAATAAAAGCAACACAGTTCCGTAGCTTGGGCCGCACTTGCGAGTCTTCGAGCATGCGCGGCCCAAGCTGCGAAATTATTTATTTATAATGAAACTTGCTACGAAGAACCTGTAGGGGCGGGGCCCTGTCCCCGCCCTCTCAACCGTACATCAATGCCAGTTACCACACAGGCACCCAACTGAAAGAGGGCAGGCACAGGGGCCTGCCCCTACAAGACCGTGGTTAATCCAACGAAGGTGGGCACCCAATTTACAGAGCAAAGCCACCCGTACAAGACCGTGGTTAATTCAGAGACCCCATCGTAAGCACTGCCAGC
>JBDNGR010000231.1:0-2995 GCA_041689165.1 Coxiellaceae bacterium | reverse complement strand
GACAATGGAGCCGCGGGAAACCGTAGACTAGTCTGTGAAGACGAATCGAATCTGCCAGCATCAAGGCGGAGAGGAGCTAGGGATGAGTGGTAGGGTTAATGTAATGTGAACTCTCATATAAACGCCGTGATTACAGAGGAGCCAAAGATGCTGATAGGCTCTAACCAAAATGGTACTGCAGTTAAGAAGGCTGATTGGGTTTTTCGGCTTTCACGGATAACAGGACTGCCGGTGGATAAGAGAGAATCTAACCCACTCTGTTTGTGAAGTGAAACGTGGCAACCCCGTATGACTCCATGTTAGGGACAGTGCATCGCAAGATTCACCTATGGTTGTGCGGGTGTAGGAGGTCAGCATAAGCGAATGCTTTACTGTAATGGTGAGGATACTGATTGAAACATAAGATCAGGCACGAAAGTGAGCCCACAGCTGACTGGTCTTTTAGCGCAAGATAATTTGGAGAATCGATAGCATGAGGAAAAGCAAATGACGGTAGTAGTATTATCGCTGACTGGTGCATCCTCATCTTCAGAAATATGGGATTCCATCAACTGGAAAATCATCAAGGCTGAGGTACATCGACTACAAATACGTATTGCGAAAGCTATTAGCGAAGGTCAACACGGCAAAGTGAAAGCATTGCAATGGACGCTGACGCACTCGTTCCATGCTAAGTTACTGGCTGTGAAACGGGTTGTACAAAACCAAGGGGGGAAAACACCCGGGGTTGATAAAATCATTTGGAAAACATCACAACATAAGATGGAGGCAGCTCTGTCATTGAAACGGCGGGGTTATCAAACCCAACCACTCAGACGGATTTATATCCCTAAAAAGGGCGGACATCTAAGACCACTTTCAATTCCAGCTATGAAGTGCAGAGCAATGCAAGCTCTACATTTGCTTGCGCTGGATCCAATAGCGGAATTTTACGCGGACAAGAACAGCTACGGGTTTCGCCCAAAGCGTTCTGCGGCCGACGCCCTCGGAGCCTGCCACCTTGCACTAGCAAGGAAAGGCTCATCTCAATGGATTTTTGAGGCGGATATTAAATCATGCTTTGACAGAATTTCCCATGACTGGCTACGGGATAACATCCCGATGGATAAAGAAATTCTGAGTAAATGGCTATCAGCTGGCTACATTGATAATGGCGTTTCACATCAAACAGAATCCGGCACACCCCAGGGTGGCCTTGCGTCACCGACACTTTTGGTTCTAACGCTCAGCGGACTGGAAAAGGCAATACTCAATGCCACATCCAAGCGCAAGGATAAAGTGCATTTCAGCATTTATGCGGATGACTTTATCATAACGGGCTCTTCGAAAGAAGTGTTGGAAACAAAGGTAAAACCGCTGGTGGTATCATTTCTGCATGAGCGTGGGCTGGAACTTTCGCAAGAAAAGACCAAAATCACGCACATTGATGATGGGTTTGATTTTTTAAGCACCAATGTACGTAAATATAAAGGAAAATGCATTACTAAGCCTTCAAAAGACAGCGTTAAACGCTTCTTGGGTGACATTCGGTATACTATTAAATCAAATCCTACAGCCAAACCGGAAAACCTGATATATCTACTAAATCCTAAAATTCGAGGATGGGTTAATTATCATCGGTTCAGCTGTGCGAAAAGAACGTTTAGCTACGTAGATCACTGCATCTACGAGGCATTGTGGCGTTGGGCTCATCGCAGACACTCAAGGAAAAGTAGCCCATGGCTAAAGAAAAAATATTTTCGAAGTCAGGGATTAAGAGACTGGATTTTCTTTGCGAAGAACTCAAAAGAATACAGCACGAGTGAGTTTGTGGATCTGTTCAGAGCAAGCTCCGTTGCTGTTAAAAGGCATATAAAAATAATAGCGGAGGCAACACCATATGATCCTAGCTTCACAGAATACTTTGAAAAACGAAAACGCTATTCGGGTATCTGTGCAGCGAGGTCAAAACAACCCACTAAAATTAATACATGCGACAAATGAATCATGATAGCTGGGTCAACCGAAGTTGGCTTTGAAAAAGGCTTGAGCGGAGTGCGGTGAAAGTCGCACGCTCCGTTCTTATGGGACGGGATCACAGCGATGTGGTCCTGTTACCTACCACTGTACTGAGTTTATTTATTAAATCCTAAAAGAACATCATCAATTGGTATTGTGAGAGTAAAGATTGGAATGCGATAGAAGAAACAAATATGATTATTGGAAAGCCCAAGAACTGAATAACGCAACTATACGTCTTTATGGGCTTTATAGCGGTTACAAAAAAACTATTTAGTAGAGCCGAAATAATATCCAATTACCAATGTTGCAATAGATGGAAGTGTAATTTTACATGTTTCAAATACAGAGTTATTTGGAGAAATTAATTCACTTATTGCTGCCAAAGAATACATAACTGCGACCACAAGTAAAATAAGTTTCGCAAATGTTAAAAGATGACGTGGCGTCACGTCACCCTCTGATATACCCTCTACGTCAGCAAATGCTTGCTCGTCGGATAATTTGGTTTCATCATTACCGTTTGATATACTATCTGGCATGTTTTAATCCAGGTAAAATCACTTCTCTTCTTCCTTTCTTACCTTCAATTATAATCTTGTCACCATGTTCAATAGCTTCTGCTAAAGAGTCACTCAGTTCAACGGCTCTACGTATAACATCAGAACGACTTGGAGCACCAAAGCGTTTTTTTAATCTATCCGTTTGTTCAAGAGTTTCCTCTTTAATGCGTATATTTAATGTACTAGACATAGTATTCTCCCACAATGTTTGTATATACAATTGTAGTACAATGTTGTATACAATACAAACTGATTGGCGACAACTATAATTACCCACTCGTATTGCCTCAAATAAAAATCTAACTATTTACCAACCGTTGCCTCACTTACAATCATACTTGTTTACAATAGCCCCAGTAATTTAACTGTTCATAAGTATACCACTGAATGATCTTAGGTTAGCTGACAATAACTGTAATAAAAGGTTTCTGTCT
>JBDNGR010000230.1:0-2196 GCA_041689165.1 Coxiellaceae bacterium | reverse complement strand
GGACGTGCCCCGGTGTGGGGCTCTGAGTTTACTAAAAAGCTGCCCCCAAGGGGGGATTCGGCAGAATTTTCTCCTATGCTAACGTAAAATTCTGGGATCTTACTGCTGCACAGCCCTCTCCTCTGGAACAGCTGAGTATAATCTCGAAAAGCCACCGGGCCAACTTTTGAACTTGTAATCGTGCTGCTAGATTAAGGCCCGGCACTCCATCACTGCACTACTACAGACATGCTTTCGAGATCCCCGTAACAGAAATCCCTGAAAGGAATTTTAAAAGGGTTCCATTCTTTTCCTACCTACTTAGGTACAGAGATGATCGAAATTTAGCGAAGGTCCAACTCCAAAGCTCTCGTTGCTCACCTTGATCGTGTTGTATAAAGGCAACTAGGTGATGATGTATCATAACCTTCTTCGTTAAATTCGGTTTGCCGGCCTAAAAAACTATTAAAGATCCATCTTCAACTTCAACTTGAGGCTCGTGAGGTGTTGTTATCATGACATCAAAATGAAGTTTGGAGGTGAAGATCAAAGCGAAAAATATATTGAGATCGAAAATTGAATTGACGCGAAGTTGCTATGAAATATGGCCGTTTGGTCGTCTTCATACGTCACGATTTCGCTGAGATATGGGGGTTTCGGTATGGACTCATAATTTGTATTGGCACTCTTAAAATTAGGGCCAGCACCGGTGTTTTTGTGCTTGTAGTTTGTTCACTCAAAAACTCTATTAGTGGACACGGAAGACAACCAAGCAGGATTTTGACCTAAATAGTTCATAAACAAAGCCGCAGCTACCAGAAAAATGATCCAAGTAAAGAATTTCTCTAAAGGATGCGACGCACAACACAATCAGAACGCCAATGAGAGTAGTGGTAGATTAGATAAAATTGAATGCTTAAATGATTAAATTGGGATTAGCTGTGCATGCGTAAAAGAACCGCAAAAAAAACTGCTTCATTAAAGTGCTATTGAAAACTTATTTCTAAATCGTTTGGCCCAGATATAGATATTTTTGTGTGGTACTTGCAAAAAATCATGAAAATAAATTTGGAAAGTTTGAAAATGATGCACTGGGAGGCGGACTGCTTGCGCCCGTGCGCTAGCTTTCCTCGCTCCTCAGGTTTACTGCCATGTTGATGCAGGGTATATTTTTACTTGACGATCACATTTAAAACTCAAGCAATTTGAACCGTCTTTGAAGCTAGCGCTCGGTATGATCAAGGTAAAAAAAGTGCCTACCGTCCAAATGGGAGCACCATTTTACTTTTTATTTGAGATGCCAGAGTCTGATACGGATCCTATCCTTGAGTTTCGAGATAATCTTGAAACGCGTAGGGACACAATAGTTAGCCCAAATCGTAAGTCTTACGGGTCACTACTAGAAATCTGGCAAGTGTAGGGCGATGCGAAGGGCAATTCAAACAGCGCAAACTTTTTAATCGACGTGAGAGTTTTTGATCGTGCCGTCGTGGACTTTACAGCTCCGAGAAGTGTTTGCGAAATGATGAACACAGCGAGTGAGCTCGGGCTCCACAGTCAATCGAACCGAGGGACGTGCCCCGGTGTGGGTCTCTGAATTTATTACAAAAGCCGCGAAATATATGGGGGGGGGGGTTTAGCAGAAATCACTGCTGGTCTAAAAAGAAGTTTATGCGTCAGTAGACCTGGTGCTCAAACCTCTTGTAGTAGCATTTGGCACAGTTTTCGCCCGCGCGTATGGTTAAAGAGGTGGTTGTGCCTGAAGCTCTTTCAGAAGGAGGCTCAGCAGTAAGGGAGGGACGGGCTTACGTGGTGCTGTTTGAAAAAAAATTATGTTAATATTATTTTTAGCTGCCGAAGAAAAAGGTAACGCATGTTCGTGTGGATTTTTCTTAATGAACACAAGGAGGGAGCTCGGGCTCCACGCACAGGCACTGAGCACCTAAACCCCAGCCCTACGAGCGTTCGTCCCATGGAAGTCGGTATTACGCTAGAAAGAGCTCACCGAGGGTGGTATGGGCGAGGGATATGTGGTGTGTTGGATGGTATGGATGAGGGAAAGCACGGGGGTTTGCTGGGTGGACCTCCCAGGTAAGACCCCGGGTCTGCAGGGTGCGATACAGGCCCGAGTACAACCTCCCTGATGGTTAAGTTCATGAAGGCGTGAAGTGTGCGCTTCCGGCGCTCAACCCTTTTGTTAGCCCCACACACAAGCGG
>JBDNGR010000229.1:0-1922 GCA_041689165.1 Coxiellaceae bacterium | reverse complement strand
GTCTCCAAGCATTATGGCAGATGAGTTAATGCGGGAATTCGAGGTAGATACAGCAACATTAAGCCTCATTAGTTCATATTATTACTATACATATGTATTGTTTCAAATTCCATGTGGACTAATTGTTGACTGGCTGGGTCCTCGCAAAGTCATCACACTTTCCGCAGCATTATGTGCAATAGGCCCTAACCTCAAACTCGAAGTGCAACAGTATGGTAAGGTACTGTTGTTATGGAAAAGAATTATCATCATTTAACACGTGAACAACGTGATGTGATTTACCGTCTGCATCGAGAGGGTAAATCACAGAATCAAATCAGCAGACAGGTTGGTGTTCATCGCTCTACGATATCGCGTGAGATCAAACGTAACTCCAATGCTTATGTGGGTTACGTGCCTGATGATGCGCATGGATTAGCGCATAAGCGTCGACATAGGCCATCTTCAAAAATCTGCCAATCCGCTGAATTACAAGCGATCATCGCCCAATACCTAAGCCAGGGATGGTCACCTGAAGTGATCGCAGGTCGTTTGGCGCTTGAGAATTCCCTGCAGAGGATCAGCCATGAGTCAATTTATAAGTGGATTTATGGGTCTGGAAAATGTCTTAAACTACATGTATATCTTGTCAGACGTAAACGGAAACGTGGAACAAGGCCATGCCTAGAAGCAAAGAAAAGCCTTATTCCAAATCGTGTCCCCATTGAGAATAGGCCACCAGAGCATGCACTAACGTTCGGAAATTGGGAGGGTGATACCGTGATCTTTGCGCACAATAAAGGCGCGATTGTAAATTTATATGAACGTCAATCCAAATTATTATTAGGAGCAAAGGTGCCTCAGAAAACAGCACCTATTATAATGACCCCTTAAAACTAGACCAGTTGTCAAAGGAGAGTTTTGATCTTATATAAAGGAAAAGGAATCAAAACGAATGGTAAAGAATATGAAGAAAACACCACGCACAGCTGAGTTCAAATTTAAGGTTGCCCTGGAAGCAATCCGAGGTACCAAAACAACAGCCGAACTCTGCAGTGAATATGGTGTTGTTAACAGTCAGATTTTCAAATGGAAAAAAGATCTACTTGAGCACGGTGCTGATGTTTTTAAATCAGGATCCTCCGCCACAAAAGGTGACGATATGATTGATAAACTACACTCAACGATTGGCCGTTTAAAGGTTGAAAATGATTTTTTAGAACGTTGTGTCGGGAGGCGACCATGAAACAACGTCAGAAGTGGGCTCAACACGAAACAGCTCAGCTAAGCCTTCGCCGGAAGTGTGAGCTTCTTGGCGTCAATCGCAGCAGCATTTATTATGAATCTGTTCCAACAGAACCTGATAATGTGACGTTGATGAATGAGATTTCGGATATCTACGCAAAGCGACCTTTTCAAGGATACAAGCGTATAACGGATGATCTGCAGGATTTCGGCTACGCGATTAATCACAAAAGGGTTTATCGATTGAAACGAAAGATGGGGCTTCTAACGGTTTATCCAAAGCTGAATTTAAGCAAGAGAAGGCAAGAAGATGCAGTTTATCCTTATTTATTGAGGGCATATCCTCCGTTAAAGCCGCATGATTGTTGGTGTGTTGATATTACGTACATAAAAACATCAAAGGGATTTGTATACCTAACAGCGCTGATTGATGCGGTTTCAAGATGTGTCATGGGTTGGTCATTAAGCCCCTTTCTTGATACAGAGAGTTGTTTAAATGCTTTGGAAATGGCTTTAAAGAGTGGCTATGTGCCGCGTATTATCAACTCAGATCAAGGGTGTCAATTTACCAGTCATGATTGGACCTATTCGCTTAGCCTACTTGGCATAAAGATTAGTATGGATGGAAAAGGCCGTTGTTTAGATAATATTCCGATTGAACGCTTTTGGCGAACATTAAAATATGAAGAGGTTTATTT
>JBDNGR010000228.1:0-1917 GCA_041689165.1 Coxiellaceae bacterium | reverse complement strand
ATATGCATATCAATATATCGTTCTTCTTGATAATACAAATCGACAGATAAAATTTTATCTAAGTCAATAAACTCGGCCCATAGCGGCTTTAGGGTATTCAGAATTTTTTTACGTGAAGGCAATAATTTAGCGGGCAAAATATGCGGGTGATTTTCAACATCGACATGAATCGTCACATCCGTCATCTCTGGGAAACCCCTTGATAAAGCAACATGAGCACTCTCAGCAACATAGTGCCCTTCTGATGCCGTCAGTGTTTTATCAATTAAGATATGAACATCCAGCAATACACTATCAGCCATCGTTCTTGAACGCAGCTGATGCAAGGCAATCACCCCATCCACCGAGCGAATACAATCACCAATTTTTTGCAGCAACTCTGGCGCTAGCCCTTTCTCAGTAAATTCACCAAACGATTTCCATGACCATTCAATGCCGATTTTGCCAATCAACAAAGCAACTAATACTGCTGCAACACTGTCTAGAAATGGCCAACCGGCAATACTACCGAGCAAACCCAATAATACAACAATAGAAGATAAAGCATCACCACGACTGTGCCAAGCATTGGCTTTTAACAAATCTGAATTATGTTTTTTTGCAATAATCATAGAATAACGATAAAACCACTCGTTAGCAAAAATAGAAATAATCGCAATAATTACAGTATAGGCACTGGGTATTAATAATCGATGATGAACAATACGGCTAACGGATTCATAAGCAATCAAGATCGCTGTAACCATCAAAATAATACCCAGCAAAAAAGTCGCCGCTGTTTCAAATCGACGATGGCCATAAGGATGATCCTCATCGGCATCACCTTCGGCAAAATACGCCGCAATCACTACTAACACATTACACAAAAGATCTGAAAAAGAATGCAAACCATCGGCAACCAAAGCACTTGAATGCCCTAGTACGCCAAAAATAACTTTCAATAATCCCAGGATCACATTGATAATGGCCCCGATAATACTCAATTGCTTGGTTGATTGAAATCGGTTAAGCTGCGGCTCATGTCGATGTGCGTGCATCTTAACTTCCCTGATTAATAATCGATATCAAAGCATCAACCCAAATATTCTCGTCATTTAAACAAGGAATTAATCTAAACTCCCCACCGCCAAGAGACAACCATTGCTCCCGCAAACGAATACCCACTTCTTCCAAAGTCTCCAAACAATCTGCCACAAATGCAGGACAAACCACACTTAAATTGCGAATACCTTTATCGATCAGTTCTTGTAACAATTCATCAGTATAGGGCTTAATCCAAGGTGTCTTGCCTAAACGCGACTGGAATGAAACAGCGTATTGATCTTGAGATAGCTGTAAAGCATTAGCGAGTAAATGAGAAGTCTCATAGCACTGAGCTCGGTAACAAAACGCATTACTATTAGCAACACGCGGACAAGCTGATTGCATATCACAAGCCGCTTTACAATGACTCTTGTTAATATGGCGCTCTGGTAACCCATGATAACTCATCAATAAGAAATCCTCTGGTTGTCTATGCGCTGTAATAACTTCAGCATACGCTTGAATAAACCCTGGATGATTGTAAAACTGATGAATCAAGGTAATGCTCGGCAAATTCCACTGATGACTCAAAACTTCCAAGGTTTTTTGCATCGCCGAGCCATTAGCTGCCGAAGAATATTGCGGAAACAATGGGATCACAATAATTGTTTCAAAGTGACCTAATTGCGCCACTACTGATGCAATGCTGGGAGAACCATAACGCATCGCTAATTTAACGCAATAATCTCCACCCAGTCGAGCTGCTAATTTATTTTTTAAATTTTCACTGTTCACCAACAGCGGCGAGCCTTGATTAGTCCAAATAGCTTGATAAGCATGAGCAGATTTTCGAGATCGAAATGGCACGATAATCCCATTTACTAATAAAGCTCT
>JBDNGR010000227.1:0-2461 GCA_041689165.1 Coxiellaceae bacterium | reverse complement strand
TCTGGACGAAAATCGCTCTTGCCGCGAACCAAATCGTGGAAAGCCGTCTGCAAGACCGTAGTGATGGGACCTCGTTTACCCTCTCCAATTAAACGTCCATCCACTTCACGGATAGGTGTTACTTCTGCAGCAGTTCCGGTAAAGAAGGCTTCATCTGCCAGATAAACTGCGTCACGTGTAATTTGCGATTCCTTAACCGTATAACCTAAATGAGAGGCTAATTCGCAAATCGTATCGCGCGTGATCCCTTCTAAAACAGCGGTCAGATGCGGCGTATAAATTATTCCGTTACGCACCATAAAAAAGTTTTCCGCACTGCCTTCGGCTACGAAACCGGATTGGTCTAAGAGCAAGGCTTCATCAAAACCAGCATACAAGGCATCATTCAAAGCCAAAATAGAATTCATATAATTACCATTTGCTTTCGCTTTACTTAATACACTGTTGACATGATTGCGTGTATAGGAAGAAGTGCAAACACGAATTCCGTTTTCCATACTTTCAGCCCCTAAGTAAGCGCCCCACTCCCAAGCGGCTACCATCGCATGTGTTTTCATGCCTTTTGCCCTTAGCCCTAGAGATTCTGCACCATAATAAATCATGGGTCGAATATAGGCTGAACCCAGTTGATTCTTTTGTAAAATTTCTAATTGCACAGTATTCAATTCTTCTTTAGAAAAAGGAATACGCATATTTAGAAGCTGTGCGGAACGAAATAAGCGATCAGTATGATCATGCAAGCGAAAAATGGCTGTACCATTGTCTCCATGGTAAGCACGCAAACCTTCAAATACGCCAGTTCCATAATGCAAGGTATGAGACAATACATGCACTTTAGCTTCAGCCCAAGGCACAAATTCAGCATCCATCCAAATAAAACCGTTTCTTTCAAGTAATGACATAACAACCTCACAACCGTAATAGATCATTGATAATAGCTTGTGTCATTAATAACACAATGCATAACAAACCGATGCGCATTAAGAGCCGTTGATAGCGTTCTGCAAGAGGACGTCCACGCACCCCTTCAACCAAGAAAAACATGAGGTGACCCCCATCTAAACAAGGAATGGGCAATAAATTAATAAAGCCTAAGCTAATACTAACAAATGCAATGAAGCTCAAGTAGGCGGTCAAACCAATTTTAAACGCATTACCCGCAGTCGTAAAAATTGAAATCGGGCCACTCAGATTATGTAGCGATATTTTAGCGCTAAGCATCTTGAGTAGAACTACTAGATTAAAAAATGTTAAATCACGGGTTTGCTGAATAGCGGCAGGCAATGCTGACCAAGCAGAATATTGGCGCCATTGTTTCATCTCTGCTGGCCATTCGGGTGCTTGAACACGCACACCGAGATACCCCACAATTTTATTAGGTGCGATCTTAAAATGACTTAAGTTAACTTTTTGCCATCGGACAGCAGATCCTTGCTGAACACCTAGCACAATAGATTGATCCGGATGTGTTTGTAAAAAACGGGTTATCTCAATCCAGTCATTCATAGACTTATGATTAACACCAACAATTCGATCACCTGCTTTCAAGTTCAAGCTAGCTGCCGGTGAATTTGGTTCGACTGCTGCAACAATCGGAGGAATCTTTGGTTGATACGGTGTTATTCCTAAACTTTCCAATAACAGGGGATTATCTTGATTCACTACCCAATCATGCAAAGCTAGTTGATAGGTTTTGACAGATTGCTGAGTTTGCACCACGACAGGCAAATGATCCTGATCACCCAAATGGAATATCAGGGCCATTAAAACACTTTGCCAGCCCTGGATTTTAATGCTACCGACTTGTTTCAATTCATCGCCAGCACCTAAACCTGCATTAGCGGCTATTGAAGATGTGGCGACCTGACCGATAACCGGTCGTACATGCTCAACACCGATTTGCAGCACAATCCAAAACAGAAAAATCGCAAAAATAAAATTCACCAGCGGTCCCGCCAGTACAACCGCTGCACGAGCCCATAAACTTTTTTGATTGAAAGCAAAAGTCCGATCCGATACGACAACCGCCTCACTTCCTTCACCCAGCATTTTCACATAACCACCCAAAGGCAAAAGACAGACCGTGTATTCTGTACCTTGTTTGTCTTTACGTTTCCATAAAACCTTACCAAAACCAATAGAGAAACGCTGAATTTTGATACCACACCAACGTGCCACACTAAAGTGACCAAGCTCGTGCACCAAAATTACCAGCAAAATTGCTAATAAGGCACCTAAAAGACTCAGTGCAGTTTGCAAAAGAGAAATAAAATTGAAATCAAACATGTATACCTCTCGTAGCTCAAGCTGCGAGTCGTAACTTGCATCTTGACGTCGGATTAGCCCACTTCCTCACTCACAAAAGCTCGAAAGAGCCCAACTAGGCCTTCGCTTTTACTCAGTCGTCATCGGGCTACTGCTCGCAAGCTGCAACTTAAAACTTCGCAGCTTGAGCTACGAG
>JBDNGR010000226.1:0-1886 GCA_041689165.1 Coxiellaceae bacterium | reverse complement strand
TACCACCATACAATGAACGTACGACTGGAATTCTATTAATAAATCGATCCCATAATCTCACTAACCATTTACCAAAAAAATTAGCGGCTAAAAAACCAGTGACTAAAATGACAATGATCGTAATCGCAACACCAACACCCGGCAGATTATAACCGAGTAAATATTTTGGCTGAGCACGTGCAGGGATTAATAAAATACTTTCATCAAGCAAACTTAGTATATAGCTAATGACAAAAATCGTTACAACAATTGGAATCCAAACCAAAAGACCTGAGATGAAATAGCGTCGTAGTGCAGCTAAAATTGTGCTGATCCAATCAGGTTTTGTTGTATTACTCATATCTTGTTAGGTTCCTGTTTGTTTTCACTCGGTGAAGCTTCGCTTGTTTTAGCAGCCGATTCTGCTGCAACAGCTGGCGCAGCTTTATCCTTTGAATAGTCCGTCTTATACCAGCCACTTCCTTTTAAAGCAAAGCTAGGCGCTGATAATAATACCTTCTCCAATGTGTCTTTGCCACAATTTGGGCATTCTTTTAAAGGAGCATCGCTCATTTTTTGGAAAGACTCTAAAATATGACTGCAATTGTTGCATTGATATGAATACGTGGGCACCTTAGCTCCTTAAAATATAGATTGGCAGTATAAGGTAGGAACGGAAAGAAGACAATTGCTCTAAAAAATGAGCACAAAAAAACCGACCACTATAAAGTGGCCGGTTTTCTAAAGACTAAGGGCATTAAGCCATTTGGATAATGCAGCCGATCAAGCCGATGATCATGCACGCTAATAACCAATATAAACTTAAATAAATAGCAATGATACCGGCAATGATGACACAAATAATTGTCAAAACAGGTAAGCTGGTATTGTTTGAGCTAAACATGAAAGCAGAAAAGATCACTGCTAATATCGTGAATAGACCAACAAACCATGCGCCAGACGAGTAACTAACGCCACTATTGACAGAAAAAATATCATATAAAGCCAGAATGAAGCCGATGATTGCAAAAATTAAAGCAATGCCCGCACCAATAGTACCGCGATTATCCATAATAATTCTCCCTAAATTCACTTATTGTTTAAATACAGACGAGTAAGACTCGTTAACAAATACTAGCCGAGAAAATAATTAAAATCAACAGATTGAAAAAAGCCTTCTCCAACCCCTACCCCACTCCTACCGGAGGGAGAGGGCACAATCACTTCTAGTAGGCGATCACTCCTTTTTATTTTATACTTACCGCTAATAGCCAATATTAAGGATACTCGCCATGAAAGTCAGTCAATTTTTGCTTGCAACGATTAAAGAAACCCCTGCCGATGCAGAAGTCATCAGTCATCAATTGATGTTACGCGCCGGACTGATCCGCAAAGTATCCTCTGGTATTTACAATTGGCTACCCATGGGCATGCGCATCTTAACAAAAGTCATGACCATCATTCGCGAAGAAATGAATAACGTTGGAGCATTGGAATTAATGATGCCCAGCGTCCAACCCGCCGAACTTTGGCAAGAGAGCGAACGTTGGGCTATGTACGGCCCAGAGTTATTGCGTTTTAAAGATCGACATGATCGAGAATTTTGTTTTGGCCCAACCCATGAAGAAATCATCACAGCCATGATGCGTCAAGAACTGCGTAGTTACAAACAGTTACCCATCACCCTTTATCAAATACAAACAAAATTTCGTGATGAGATCCGCCCTCGTTTCGGCGTGATGCGCGGTCGTGAATTTACCATGAAAGACGCTTATTCGTTTCACCTTGATCAAGCATCGCTACAACAAACTTATGATAATATTCACGAAGCTTATTGCAAAATTCTCACTCGCATCGGTCTAACCTTCCG
The DNA here is from genome assembly GCA_041689165.1 of Coxiellaceae bacterium. GTDB lineage: Bacteria > Pseudomonadota > Gammaproteobacteria > Coxiellales > Coxiellaceae > CAIQCE01. The sequence goes on along the minus strand of JBDNGR010000226.1, from coordinate 37 downwards.
TCCTGTTAAAGCCGATACCGGTAGCATCGGTGGTGAT
>JBDNGR010000225.1:0-8738 GCA_041689165.1 Coxiellaceae bacterium | reverse complement strand
TTGCGAGCAGTGGTCCGATGAGGATTGAGCAAAAGCGAAGGAATAGTGGGGCTCTTTCGAGCTTTTGTGATTGAGGACGCGGGCTAGTGCGACGTCAAGATGGAACTTACAACTCGCCGCTTGAGCTACGATGGGTATAGATCAAGATTCGATCGATCGTATGAAAGGCATTAAGGAAGCTGATCTTCAAGCTTTTTAGTGGTAGGAATAAGACTCGCACGATTTAATCCTAGCGCTACTGCTAATGATCCTGCGATGTAGATTGAAGAATAAGTACCCACCATAATGCCGATGATAAGCGCTAGGGCAAAGTTATGAATCATTTGCCCGCCAAACACAAATAAGGCAATCACAACCAACAAGGTTAAGCCTGAAGTCATAATAGTTCGGGAAAGTGTTTCGTTAATAGAAAGATCCATAATTTCCGTCGGTGTACCTTTGCGAACTTTACGGAAGTTCTCCCGCACCCGGTCGTAAACCACAATCGTATCATTCAAGGAATAACCGATAACGGTTAACACTGCTGCTAAAACAATCAGATTAAATTCCAAGTGAAAGAATGAAAAAATTCCCAGAATTAAAACCGGATCATGAATAAGCGCCACTGCTGCACTGATCGCAAAGCGATAATCAAAGCGTAAGGCGATATAAATCATAATCGCGATCAAAGATACGATAATGGCCAAGATACCATTGGTCATCAAAGTCTTACCTACTTCAGGACCTATATAATTGATTTCAACAATATTGGCGGCTGGCATCACCAACATTAATTGCGATTTAAGCTCTTCTTGGGTTTTCTCTTTCAGTGGCGCGATCCGAACTGAAAGCTCACGCGCAGTATAGGCTTGCACCACCACCTGTTCAAAACCCGCTGTTTGCAATTCTTCACGTACTTGATTCACATCAACCGGATCAGCAAAGTTTAGCGAAATCTGCGTACCGCCAGTAAAATCCAGACCCAAATTTAAACCGTAGCAAGCTAAAGCTGACAGCGAGGCAATAAACATTAGCACTGAAAGCAAGCTTGCCCATTTATGCTGACGCATAAACGGAATAGCTGTTTTTTTCTTAAAAAATTCCACAATTAAATTCCAATTGAAAGCTTCTTAATATTACGTCGCCCATAAACTAAATTAACCACCGCGCGAGTGAAGAAAATGGCCGTAATCATGGAAGTGAGTAACCCTATAATCAAGGTCACGGCAAAGTTCTGCACTGAACCGCTGCCGAGAGCAAACAAAATAACAGCAACGATAAGTGTTGTAACGTTAGCATCGACAATCGTCGCGAAAGCTCGTTGATAGCCGGCCGCAATACTCGCTTGAATACTCAAGCCATTGCGCAACTCTTCACGGATGCGTTCATTAATAAGCACATTCGCATCAACCGCCATGCCGACGGTTAACACAATACCCGCAATACCTGGCAAAGTAAGAGTTGCACCTAACACGGATAAAATCGCCATAATGAACACAATATTCAACAACAAAGCCATATCGGCAATCAAGCCAAACACACGATAGTAAATGGCCATGAAGAATATGACGACCAAGGATCCAATCAGAGTAGACATAACTCCCTGATGAATATTGGCAGCCCCTAAACTCGGGCCCACTAAGCGTTCTTCTACAAAACTTACCGGTGCTGAATAAGCGCCCGAACGTAGTAAGAGTGCTAGATTTTTAGCAACTTGTTCATTTTCAAGGCCTGTAATTTCAAAGCTATTCCCTAAAGCACTTTGAATAGTCGCAATGCTAATAATGCTCTCGGCCGGTTGATGGCTAATCACTTCTTTGCCACCGACCATCTGACGTTGTTCTACTGTTTCAACATAAACAACTGATAAAGGCTTACCAATATTCGCCGCTGTAATACGATTAAACAATTCGGTACCACTACCATTCAAACGAATAGACACAGCTGAGCGACCATTTTGATCCAGCGAAGGCGCTGCATTGATAATAGATTCACCTTTCAGGACTACTTGATCTTTTAGTAAGACACTTTGTTGTTGGTAGCTATAGAGATGTGAACCAAAAGGCACCACACCATTTTTGGCCGCTTCAGAGTCATGTTCAATATCAACCAATTGCAAACGAATAGTGGCCACTTTACCGATCATGTCTTTAGCGCGTGCCGCATCTTGAATGCCCGGCAAATCAACACTGATATGATCCACCCCTTGGCGTTGCACTACCGACTCAACCACGCCTAAAGCATTGACACGGTTACGCAAGGTCGTGATGTTCTGGTCGATCGCGTAATTCGTGATCTTGACTATCGCTTCATCACTCAACTTAAAGTCTAAAGCATTATCACCCGCTTCGGTCATAACATAATCGGGAAATAAGTGATGCAAATAATCAGCTGCTGCTTCTCGATCATCGATATTTCTAAATTGAATCGCTAAACCACGATCAGGTAATAAATGCATACCCGCATAGCGAATACGCTCATGACGCAATTGTTCCGCCATAGAATGTAAATCACCATTCACATGTGCTTCTAACGTTGCATCGACATCAACTGCCAATAAGAAATGAATACCGCCGCGCAAATCCAAGCCTAAATGCATAGGATTGGCACCAATCATCTGTAACCAATGTGGAGTTTTAGGAACAAGATTAGCCGCCACTACAAAATCAGAACCCAATGTTGATTTCAAAAGATCTTGAGCTTGTAGTTGCTCAGGAGTGTCAGCAAAGGCGATTACTAAATCATTTTTCTCTGTTTTAATTTCACCATAGGCGACATGATTCGCCTGTAAAGTTTGCGTTACTTGTTGTTCCAAGCTTTCATTAACCGAGGCATTTTTACTGGAGATTTGCACGGCAGGATAATCACCATACAAATTGGGGACGGCATATAACACGCCCCACAGTACTAATGCCGCTAGTAATACATAACGCCAGAGAGGATATTGATTCATTTAACTGACCTTAAGCTCAAGACATCGAATCGATGCTGCCCTTCGGTAAAATACTGGTAACGGCATTTTTTTGCATCAATAATTCAGTACTACCCGCTGTCGTTAAACTAACTTGCGTGTCTTTGATTTTCGTGACCTTGCCAATAACACCGCCACTGGTCATTACTTCATCACCCACAGCCAAAGATGCCATTAAGTTACGCTGCTCTTTCGCACGCTTAGTTTGCGGACGAATCAATAAGAAATAAAACACGATAAAGAACATGACCAACATAGGCAACATGGATAAAAATCCACCTTGCGTGGTGTGCTCAGCAGGCGCACTACTAGCAACCGTGGTAGCAACTTCGGCCAAGGCATCACTAATTCCCAACAATTCTAACAACATACTCTTTTCCTCAACTTACTTTTTAAAATGATCTTTACTACTACAACAGAACTTGATTCAACCGCCTGTCTCTAATGCGCCTTTTTTTGATAGAATTGATCGACAAACCCGGCTAATGTACCTTGTTCAATGCTTTGACGCAAACCCTGCATGAGCTTCTGAAAATAGTGCAAATTATGAATAGTATTTAAGCGCGCACTTAAGATTTCACCACAACGATAGAGATGGTGCAGATAAGCTTTAGTGTAATTCTCGCAAGTGTAACAATCACAGCTTGAATCGAGCGGATTGAGATCAGTTTTGTACTGACTATTACGAATCTTAACGACACCTATTTCAGTAAAAAGATGTCCGTTGCGCGCGTTACGTGTCGGCAAGACGCAATCAAACATATCCACACCGCGTAGCACACCCTCGACCAGGTCCTCAGGCTTACCCACTCCCATTAAGTAGCGCGGTTTATCTTGAGGCATTGAGGGTATGATTTCATCCAAGGTTTTAAGCATCAAGTCCTTAGGTTCCCCGACTGACAAACCACCAATCGCATAACCATCAAAACCAATCTCTTGCAAACCGGCCAAAGACTGCTCGCGTAGATCCACATACATACCGCCCTGCACGATACCAAATAAGGCGGATTGGCTAGCACCATGCGCCATCTTACTCCGCTTAGCCCAACGCAGACTTAATTCCATCGAGATTTTTGCTTCCTCAAAGGTGGCAGGATAGGGTGTACACTCATCGAAAACCATAACAATATCGGAACCAAGTATGCGCTGCATCTCGATTGAACGTTCGGGTGTCAGCTCAACCATCGAACCATCGAGAGGCGAGCGGAAGCGAACCCCCTCTTCTGTGAGCTTACGCAGCTCACCTAGACTAAACACCTGAAAACCACCGGAATCGGTCAGAATCGGTCCCTGCCAATGCATGAAATTATGCAGTCCGCCGTGTGCCGCTATAACCTCCGGCCCGGGGCGTAGCATCAAATGAAAGGTATTGCCCAACAGGATATGAGCACCCGTAGCAATGATTTCTTCGGGAGTCATCGCTTTGACCGTGCCATAGGTGCCCACCGGCATAAAAGCGGGGGTTTCGATGATGCCACGCGGGACAATAAGCCGACCGCGCCGAGCGGCCTTATCTTGAGTGATTAATTCGAACTGCATAGCTTTATCCACTGCAAAAAGCGGCGAGACTAGCACAAAGAAGGGCATTTCGATATCTAAGGGATGGTGCTAGGGGATAGTGGCATACACTCATCATCCCCACCCACCCAGCACCCTCAGTAGTGGAGAACGAACTGCTTCCTCCGCCAGAATTTTTCGGCGCTCTTGTGGGGTCAAATTATAAAACAGCTCTCGCAGAGTTCTGAACTCTTGCGCCCTACTTCCCTCATACTTCCATTTAATGCTCCATTTTGATGCAATTTATAAACCTATGATCAATATCTAAATTAGAAAAATCTATAACAAGTCGATACTGACTCATAAAAAGTTCACCACCCGCTTTAGCTCAGAAATGAATCCATGCATGGTGTCTGTTTGCACAGCTGCAAACAAGCAGCTTGTAACAGATCCCACCTATAAAATGGAGGTTTTCAAAAAACGTGTGCCGCGTCTCAAGTCTAATATCCAGTTTATGTAGATGTCCGATCTAATTTCGAAATGCAGCCTTAAAGGCTCCTCTATAAATTAGTGATTTTGGCTTAAGACGCGGCGCGCACTTTTAGAGCGTTCACAGTTTATGAGGAATAAATGAGGATTTGAGAACAGTGCGCAACAAAGTATTAAGACACCATAGCAATCTAAAGAGCTGTCCTTAAGTGATCAGCATCGCATCGCCGTAACTAAAGAAACGATAGCGTTGCGCAACTGCATGCTGATAGGCATGCATCATCAATTCATAACCACTCAGCGCACTAACCAACATCAACAGAGTGGATTGCGGTAAATGGAAGTTAGTAAGCAATGCATCGACTACTTTAAATTGATATCCTGGATAAATAAAAATTTGTGTATCACCCTGATAAGCTTGTAACTCTCCGCGAGCTGCAGCACTTTCTAAAGCTCGCACTGTGGTGGTACCAATCGCTATCACTCGACCTCCACGAGCTTTACAAGCTTGTACCGCAGCGCACACTGACTCAGATACTTCCATCATTTCACTGTGCATAATATGTTGCGTAACATCATCGACTTTAACCGGCTGAAAGGTCCCTGCCCCAACATGTAAAGTAACATATTCCATAGGAATACTTTTCACCTTTAAATTTTGCATAATGTTTAGATCAAAATGCAAACCCGCAGTAGGCGCTGCCACCGAACCCTCATGTTGCGCATAAACCGTTTGATAGCGTTCTTTATCACTAAACTCGGCTTTACGATCAAGATAAGGCGGCAACGGAACTTCACCATACTGTTCAAGTAATTCCAGCAGTGGTGTATCACTTTTAAATTCCAATATATATAAATTGTCTTGCCGACCTAAAACTAGCGCCTCGACAGCATCAGCAAAAATAATCAGACTATGCTCTTTCGGTGCTTTACTGGCACGTAAATGAACCAAGGCTTGGTGCGTATTTAAAACACGCTCTATCAAGCACTCAACTTTTCCACCACTCGCTTTAAGACCGTACAAACGTGCGGGTATCACTTTAGTGTTGTTAAATATCAGTAAATCTTTCTCATTAACCAGATCTAATATTTCCAGAAATTGACCATCACGAATAGCTTGCGCCTTACTATCCACACAAAGCAAACGACTGGCTGCCCGCTCCGCTAAGGGATAGCGTGCGATTAGCTCATTGGGTAAAAAAAAATCGAAGTCTTTGGTGCTGAAATTCATAAAAAAAAATCCTAAAAATATGCCGGTCAATCCATAAGTATTTCTACAAGCTAGATAGATTTAATAACATCCAGTAGGATGCCAAAGCCTGAATGAATTCACAATACTTAGCTCAAGGAGAATTAAAATGTTTGACGATCCCTCCAAACCGACTACGGCCCTCGAATGGAAAGAAAAAGGCAATGAGCTGTTCCGCACAGGTACATCAGATGAAGCACTAACCTGCTATCAAAATGCCATCGCAATCGATACTGAATTTAAAGAGGGACATTTTAACCTAGGACTGTGTCTACTTAAACTTAAGCGGCCCGAGGAAGCTTATCACGCTTTCACAAGGGCAATTGAAATTGACCCAAGTTACACCAAAGCCGTTAATCGGAAGCTACTGGTGCTACTTTTGCTTAACAAGCAAGATCTGGCGATTCTGGCGCTTGATCGCTATTTTGCTAATGGGGGAGAAGATGCCGAGCTAATCAAACAAAGAACTGAGATTGGCTTAGCCTACGCTAAAGAAATAACAGGCCAGAGTGAAATCAAAACGGCTGATGGCTTGATTGCCAGAGGAAAAGAGTATGCGGCAGCTAAAAACTATACTCGAGCCAATGAGTATTTTAATGCAGCCCTAGCTATCGATTCAAAAGCATACTCCGCCACACAAGCCAAAATTGCTATCGCTGCTCATACAGGAGAAATTCCCTTTAAACTGGTAATGATGATGACAACTGGCACACCACCAGACGAAGAAAAACACATAGTTGCACAAGCGTTCGCGGCAAGGAGATCTGCGGCCTTTAAACGCTAAACCACGAGAGATAGCTCTTAAAACCCCAGGGCAAAGCAAAAACATGTTTTGATTGCCCATTAGGAAAATTTTGCTATACTGCCCGCTCGCAGCTTCATGCCGGGGTGGCGGAATTGGTAGACGCGCCGGACTCAAAATCCGGTGGTAGCGATATCGTGTCGGTTCGAGTCCGACCCTCGGTACTCACAAAATCCTTTCAAATCAACAAGCTACCCATTTAAGTAATTGATTCGAACCCATATGTTATGAGATTCTTTCAAAAATTACATTCCAGTAAGATCCTATTAAACCCACTTAAAGCCAACCCATTTTGGGGGTACATTTAGCATCTGAAAAATTTTTACTCCCAATCCTTTTCAAAGTTCTTAAGTATCCTGTCACAATCGCCGGGGAAGCCTGCTCAATTGAGCTAAAATCAATCACAAACAGGCACACTGACTTTCTGACATCATCGGCGGTAGCTGATAATCATTGTTTCGAGGCTCAATCACTTCAGCTTGCGCTTAGGCCGGCCATTTTTCCTGCCTACGCTTAACTTGCATCATTACTGTGGCAAGCCCAAGGCTAGATACGAAATGTGCTGGGCCAGCACTTTCTCGACGACACTTTCAGTCGTGAGTACAGTGGCGCTTTCGTGGCGCACCAGAAAATGAATGTTTTGGCCTGAAGTGCTTCAGAAATCTTAGAAAAATACTTTTTTATTCAACATTTGGATAGGGAAAGGTGCGGATTGTCCGTAACAACCAGAAATTTGATGAAAATTGAAATTAATCAATCCTAATATTCAATGTTGATAAGGCACTAGTTCTGCAATAACAGCGATCCTGTAGGGGCAGGCCCCCGTGCCTGCCCTCTTTCAGTTGGGTGCATCTGTGACAAATAACATCGATGTACGATTACGGGAGGATTGCGCCAGAACAGCCCAAGCTAGATCTTTCGGGCTTCATCCACTAGCATCACCGGAATATCTTCACGGATGGGATAAGCTAAGTTATCAACTTTGCAAATCAATTCTTGCGCATGCTTATCATAAAGCAATTTAGATTTGCATAAAGGGCAAGCTAAAATATCTAATAATTTCTGATCCATTTATTTACTGCCCCCATGTGATTTACTACTCAAAGACTCCATCAGCGTATTGGTATAAGCCAGAGCAATCGCAGAAACCACCAAAGTTAAGTGAATAATCACCTGCCATTTCACCGTGACTGGATTTTGTGAAGGATCCATAAAAGTACGCAGTAAATGGATCGATGAAATACTTATTAATGCAATGGCCAACTTAACTTTCATACTGCCGGCATTGACCTCATCCAACCATTCCGGTTTTTCCGGATTACCATCGAGATGCAAATGCGTGACGAAAGTTTCATAGCCACCGATAACTACCATGATCAAGAGATTGGCGATCATCACCATATCAATCAAATCTAAAGCCTGCAGCATGACATATGTTTCACCAAAATCAGCCGCATGCAGTACCAAATGATAAAGACCGATCGCAAATTGATAGACATACACCGCCATCACGAGAATTAAACCCACATAAAGTGGTGCCTGTAACCAACGGCTTAAAAATATAAACTGCGATAATTTGCTTGGCTTGGACATTAACAACCTCTTAACCATTTGAAATTTATGCCTATCGTATCTCGAAGTACGAGAGGTTTTGCCGCATTGTAGCGGACTAGAGCGACACAGGCCAGCCTAGTGAAAAAGACGGCACTTCTGTCAAAGCAATTTAGAAGTGTCACCTTCTTAGCAATTTA
>JBDNGR010000224.1:0-2099 GCA_041689165.1 Coxiellaceae bacterium | reverse complement strand
TGTTTTTGAAGAGAAACCTTAGGGTGAAAGGTGATGAATCATGCCTTTACTGAAGAAATAAGCTTGTTCGCCGGGAATTGCTGCGTCGAGACACCCGTTGGTAAATTAGGTCTCACAGTCTGCTATGATCTTCGCTTTCCTGAATTATTCCGTAGCTTAGCTAACCAAGGCGCCGAAATCATAACAGTCCCCTCAACGTTTACTGAAAAAAACCGCGCAGCGCATTGGGAACTATTAACACGATGTAGAGCTGTTGAAAATTTTTGTTATATCATCGGATCGTGTCAAGGTGGTAATCATGCTAACGGCCGTAAAACTTATGGGAATTCGATGATAGTTGATCCATGGGGAAATATACTGAATAAGATAAAAGGGACAATGCCTGGCGTAATCTACAGTGAGATTGACCTTGATCATTTAAAGGAGGTTCGGAAGTCAATTCCAGTTGCAGCGCATCAACGCATATTTTTTGATTTAAAAAATTTATAAATTTCATTCTAATTCTCGCGCCTCCAGTTTAGCATTAATTCCTTTAACAGAAATTATTGTATATCCTTCTTCATGAATGGCTATTTCAAATTCTGTTTTTGCATCAAGCATACCTTTTGGCAATCCAACTGTTGCCTTAGGGTTATGAATCAGAATTAATTGATTAGAGAGCACCTCAAGCAAATCTTCATCATCCAGCTTTGCATAATTAATGCCATTATTTGCTGACAATAATATCGCGCTAAGATAGGCGTACTTCTCATCTAAAAAAATCCCTTTTGGCACTGGTTCCGCGTCGTCTTCTGCTCCCTTTTTTGTAATATGCTGTTGTGTTAACTGCTGACTAAAAACGCGTATAAATGGTGCAGGTTTGTGCTAAAAACACCCTCCGATTTTCAGAGGATTTTTTTTAAAACGCACCGTTGTGCTAATTGTTCTCTCAAGCTTTGTCAGTTAAGATCATTTTATTAGGTGATTTTTTTTCATTATGAATCAACTGGTGGGAGGCTTTATCGGAAAGTTTTTTAGGAAATAATGCCTGGCAATCGTGATCATTCATGTGGATTCATCTTTTGTGAGCCAAGTCGTTTCTTTTGTTTTTCGCCGCGTTTTTTTCCGTTCTACATTTTTTTCTTTGGCTTCTTTCAAGCGATAAGGATTCCGCATCAGTATTAATGATTTCAGAGTGATGAACGAGGCGGTCGAGGATGGAAACGACACAGGCCGCATTAGGAAATATTGCTCCCCATTCTGTGAATGCTTTATTTGTCGTGATGCAGGTTGATTTTTTCTCATAACGTTGTGAAATAATTTCAAATAATAAATCGGCATGTCGGTTGCCATAGGCCAAATAACCGACTTCATCAATGATGAGTAATGCAGCTTGTGTGTAGTATCTAAGTCGTCGACGTAAAGTACTCTCGCTGTCCAAGGCGGATAGTTCATTTAGCATTCTTACGGCGGTTGTGAATAAAGCTGTTGATCCTTTGATAATTGATTGATAGCAATGTTGGAGGCGGTCTTCGTCTTGCCAGCCCCATTGGGCCCGCAGAAAATGAGATTGGTCGCTTCTTTCATAAAATCCAATTCCATCAAGCGATCAATGACCTCACGTTCACAATATTTCGGCCAGTTCCAGTCAAAGTGAATGAGCGGTTTAAACGATTCAATTCTTGCAGCGTAAAGACGATTATCTAAGCTTTTTGCCAAACGATGTGTCACTTCCCAATGAATGAATTTTTCAACCCAAGGCTCTGAATCAATTTCATTCCAGTGATTAATGAGCCCATGCAATTTCAATGTGGTGTCGCCTTGTAATAAAAGTTGAGTTGACATGTTATTTTTCCTCCAAGATTTCAGTTTCAGTGTTACGTTCAAATTGAGTTAAGCTTTCATAAATTTTTAGAGAGTGAGGCTTAATGACGACTGAGTTCGCGCGTGATTCACGCGATAATGATTGTGTCACGGTTGGAGCTTGTTGTTTTTCATCGAGCAATCGTTGCAGGCTTTGTCGCACTGAGTTGGGATGCGGCACTTCTTTCGCGAGCGCATCGGTCATCGCTTCTCCCAGCAGTTGTGCTGCATAATCGTCGAGTAAATCCATCAATTGT
>JBDNGR010000223.1:0-1947 GCA_041689165.1 Coxiellaceae bacterium | reverse complement strand
TTGAAAAACCCGCCCCGCTCACATGCGCAAACCCATTAATCATTTGTTGCTCAAATTCACTGAATCGTTCGGGGTTAGCGGCCACGTAAGCATCAAAATTACCTTGTCGCATGATGATTTTCGTGTCACTGGCCGCCTCAATAGCCTGTCCCTGAAGACTGATTTGCGTGTCGCGCAAATACTGCGTCAACACCCCAAACCCGCCGTTGTATTTTCGTGCCGTTCGAAAACCTTGGGCAATGAAGTTGGCCGCAATCAGCTAATCTCAGCCAACCCTCTAGGCCATGATATCAGTGGTGTTTGAAATGCTTCTTTCGCAGTGTTTCCCTTTTTTCCCTATGCGACATGCTCAAAACTTGCGATAATAGCAGCATGACTTTCCACCCAAAATTTGATTGATATGAAATTAAAAAAACATCTAAGCTTGCCTCCATTAGTAGACGGATTTAAAAAGGCCTTCAATGATTACAAGGACACTAGGCGAGAAAACAGCACGCAGTATACGGCGTTAGATACAGCCTTATCTGGCTTAGCCTGTATGTTCTATAAGTCAGCCAATATGGTCAATTTTCAAGAACGCATGGAACACAAGCATCACAAAAACAATCTTCAAACTCAGTTTGGTGTTATTAATACCCCAAAAGACAATCAAATGCGCAACATTATTGGTGCAATCCCATCAGCACAGTTTGCGCCCGTATTTGAAAACTACCTTGCAAAATTACAAAGAGGTAAGCAGCTGGCAGGCTTTCAGTTTCAAAAGAAATACCTTGTCGCCATTGATGGAACCGAGTATTTTTCATCCGATACTATAAACTGTCCCTGCTGCTTAACACAGAAAAAGAGGAATGGTGATGTGCAATATTCTCATAAGGTTTTACAGCCTATCATCTGCCATCCTGATAAAAAACATATCTTGCCATTAATGCCAGAAGAAATTAAAAACACCGATGGTCAAGATAAACAGGACTGCGAAATAAATGCAGCGTACAGGCTACTTCCAGCGATTAGAAAAAGCCATCCTCGCATGGACTTTATTTGGTTGGCGGACAGCCTGTATGCTACCGCCCCATTTGTTAGGAGTGTATTAGACGCGGGAGAAGAATTCATTTTTCGAGTCAAGCAAGGCGATCACAAAAAGCTATTTGAAACGATTGAAACAGCTCCTTATGAAAGCTTTAAAACCACCAGCGATGATGGGAAAACAACGATTGCACACCGATGGTATAAAGACATTCCATTGAATGCCAGCACCGATATCACAGTAACTGTGATTCGTGCTTTCGCTATTACTACCGACAAAAAAGGCAATATAACCTCAACCGTTATTGGGGTTTGGGCGACTAATGTGGACGTTAACGAAACAACCATTGTTGGCATAACCAGAGCGGCTCGGGCGAGGTGGAAGATAGAGAACGAGTGCTTTAATTCATTGAAAAATCAGGGTTATGATTTGACTCATAATTGGGGTCACAGCAATGGAGAATCGTTTAATTTTTATCTACTGACCATGCTGGCTTTTTATATACATCAGATCCTTGAGATGACAGACAAGCTATTCCAGTGGTGCCGCTCTATCACCCGAACATTCAAACAGTTCTGGACTGATTTAGAGGTCTGGTTTAGTCACTTTTTATTTGAAAGCTGGGAGCATATGCTTTGTTTCTACGCTGAAAAAAGGGACAAACCACCGCCGTTCATCACTTAGACCTCCCGATTAAGGTTGGAATAGGTCATTGAGTTGGCCCTATAATTTATCGCCTCTCGTAAATTATAGGTTAATATAGTCGCTTAAAGACGACAAATTGTACATCAAGTGTCGCGATAAAACCTCTAATCAAAGCATGTGATTGATTGGAATTAGATCAATTATTGAAATTTAGTGTAGGCTCTGCCTCAGTGAGACTAACTGCTTCGTCGATAGCTATAGTCGTATAACCCATCCTT
>JBDNGR010000222.1:0-4068 GCA_041689165.1 Coxiellaceae bacterium | reverse complement strand
TCGATTTTTTCATGATAACTCCTTGTTGTACTCACTTTTAGAGACTCCCTATGCTAGCATATTACGGATTTATTGCTACTTGTGGTTATTAAAACTAAGGAGAGGTTTTGTGGAACAAATGATTCGAGATTCTATTTCAAGCGGCATTTCATTAATCATTAAAGGATTAAAAGCCTTAAGTCCAGTAGGGGACTTGTTAGCCCGAATTTGGATTGCTAAAGTTTTTTTTGACTCTGGTTTAACAAAGATTGGTGATTGGGATGGCACTGTAGCTTTGTTCACGAATGTCTATCAAGTTCCATTCATTGCCCCGACTGCAGCAGCCTATATGGGAACAGCTGCTGAATTAATTTTACCGATTTTATTGCTCGTAGGTTTGGGCTCACGAGTCATGATTTTAGTTTTCTTTCTCTATAACATCGTTTGCGTTATTTCTTATAACTTTTTATGGACTCCACAAGGTAGCGAAGGTTTGGATCAACATATTTGTTGGGGGCTATTGCTGGCAATGTTAATGTTTCATGGCCCTGGCAAATTTTCTTTAGATTACTTAATTGCTAAGCGTTTTCACAATCCTGAAGCTGAAGAATTACTTTCGTGAAGCGCGAACTTAATTTACCAGCGATGCCGACTAAAATACTGGAGGCTGGTGAGCTGGCACTTCGCACTATCGCTATGCCGATGGATACCAATCCGAATGGTGATATTTTTGGTGGTTGGGTAGTTTCACAAATGGATTTGGCGGGACTCAGTATCGCCCAACGCCTGGCCAAATCCCGCGTGACCACCGTGGCTATTCATCACATGTCTTTTATCTTTCCCGTCCAGGTCGGCGATCTCGTTTGTTGTTATGTAAAACTGATCAAGGTGGGGCGCACTTCACTGCAAATGCAAGTTTCCACTTGGGCCATCGGCGTTAAAGATGACGATTATCATTTAGTCACGGAGGGTTTGTTCACTTATGTGGCAATTGATGATGAAGGTAAGCCACAAGCGGTGCATCGTTGATCAGCGTAAGCTAATTGTAACAATAACTAGAAAGTGCGGGTGGCAAAGTAACCCGAGTTTAAAAACGCAATAATAATCTACTTTAGCCATTAGTTAATCATTTAGGAGGTCTGATTAGCAGCTCCCGTTCCGGCGAGAGCTGCTGTAAAATTACAGCAGGTTAGCAAAGATAAACATGTTACGATAAATTTCGTAAATCCTAGCAATATTTTTAAAGTAACTGCTCACCCGTCGTCCCGAGCGCTATAGTGGGTCAAGAAATTCAGACCACGCCTAAAGCAATAAGAGAATACTTGCATTTTTACAATCATGAACGACCGCATCAGAGTTTGGCTGGATTTACACCAAGCATGGTTCATGGAAAAACATTACACTAAATGTGGCGCTACCGCTAAGACGGCCAATCGAAGAGCATCTAAATGATGTGGATATTAAAGATGGAGTGTTAGTTTTGGTTAATGTGGATCTTTCTAAAATTCCAGGTAAAACCATCAAGATTAATGTGAGTTTCCCAGAACGTTTTTTAAAGCAAATTGACGATTACACTTATCGGCAAGGTGTTGATTTGTCATTTTTTTTAGTGGACGCTGCAATCTGTTATATGGCTGAACATCCGGTCTACTTTATCAAGCGGTGTTTCGTTACTTGCTTAGATAATCCTGAGCTTTAGTTATTTTATAGAAATACTTTGTTTAGAATTCGTTGAAATAAAGTACTCAATTGCTTCAAATCAGCTAATGCCACACATTCATCTACCTGATGAATGGTTTTGTTAATGGGCCCCAATTCCACAACTTCACAGCCGGTGGGTGCTATAAAACGTGCATCAGAAGTACCGCCACTGGTGCTGAGTTCGGGATTAATGCCGCAGCTTTCATGAATCGCATCACTGCAGATTTTAATTAATTTTTCGCTCTGCGTAATAAAAGCGGACGATCCTAAATTCCATTCTATGGTGTAGTTAAGTTGTTCAGACTGCAAAATGGCTAGTACTTTTTGTTGAATAAGTTCCGGTGTAATAGCATCTGAAAAGCGCCAATTAGCCGTAACTTCAATTGAAGCTGGAATAACATTGGTAGCGCCGGTACCTGAGTGAATGTTGGAAATTTGAAACGACGTAGCTTGAAAGTCTTTGCAGCCTTTATCCCACTCTGTTTGGCTCAGTTTCTGTAAAGCACTTAGCGACTTATGAATGGGATTGTCGGCTAAGTGCGGATACGCAATATGGCCTTGAATGCCATGAATAACCAGCTTGAGATGCAAAGAACCGCGGCGGCCAATCTTTAAAGTATCGCCCAATTGTTTGACACTACTAGGTTCGCCAACTATGCAGTAATCCATTTTGATTTGTTGTTGATTTAGATATTCAACTACTTTGGCTGTGCCGTTGATGGAAAGGCCTTCTTCATCACCAGTAATTAAAAATCCAATTGATCCGCTGAAGGCCGAATTTTCATCTAGAAATTCCTCACACGCGACAACCATAGCGGCTAAGCAGCCTTTCATGTCGGCCGCACCCCGCCCGTATAGAAAGCCGTCTTGAATAACAGCAGAGAAGGGCGGGTGCTTCCAATTTTTTTCATCACCGGTCGGGACGACATCAGTATGGCCTGCAAAAACCATGAGTGGTTTAGCAGTACCAAAGCGCGCCCAGAAATTTTTAACTTCACCAAATTGTAAACTTGTAATAACAAAGCCAAGCTTTTCTAAGCGTGTAATTAAAATGTTTTGACAGCCAGCATCTTCAGGTGTGATAGAAGCACAACGAATGAGCTCTTGTGTTAAATCTACGGCTCTGATCATTCCAAATCTCTCAATAATTCATTGAGTGAAACTTTGCTGCGAGTTTTTTCATCAACCTGTTTAACAATAATTGCGGCATAGCGACTGTAACTGCCGTCGGGTGCGGGTAGGTTGCCGGGGATAACTACACTGCCGGCTGGAACTCGACCATAAGTAATGGTTTTAGTATGTCGATCATAAATTGGCGTACTTTGGCCGATGAAAACACCCATGGAAATAACGGCGCCACGCTCTACGATCACACCTTCGACAATTTCGGAGCGCGCACCAATAAAACAGTCATCTTCAATAATTGTCGGATTAGCTTGTAAGGGTTCAAGTACTCCGCCGATACCTGCGCCGCCTGATAGGTGCACATTTTTCCCGATCTGTGCGCAAGAGCCAACCGTGGCCCAAGTATCAATTAGAGAACCTGAATCAACATAGGCGCCAATATTGACGTAGCTTGGCATGAGCACTGTATTAGGCCCCAAATAGGCACCTCTACGCACGATGGCGTTCGGTACTACACGAACCCCTGCTTGGTTGAAATCATGAGCTTCATAGCTGGAAAATTTTAAGGGCACTTTGTCATAGAACTGAGTGAAACCACCATTAATCGGCGCATTAGCATTGATTTTAAAGAACAACAGAATGGCTTGTTTGAGCCATTGATGAACTTGCCAGCCGCTTTCCTTCTCATAAGATGCCACACGATATTGGCCTTTATCTAGTCCCTCGATGACGCTCGAGACGGCTTCACGCAGCTCTGGGCTAGCATTATTGGCTGAGTATTGGTCACGATTTTCAAATGCGGTTTCAATGATGCTGCGTAAAGAATCCATGTTTAAGCCTTTTGGTTGCTAAGAGTCTTGATTTGAGCCTTGGTCGGAACCTGGGGGTCGACATCATTGACCCTGTTGGTATTAGAGTCAAGACGTCACTTTAAATACTTGGATTTGAAGAAGCAACATTTGACTGTGGCAAGACGGCCCAGTATTATCCCACCTTTCGTCGGGGTATAGCGCAGCCTGGTAGCGCGTCTGCTTTGGGAGCAGAATGTCGGGGGTTCAAATCCCTCTACCCCGACCACATTATAATAGTGGTCGCCACTCGGGTTTGCGCCTGTAGCTCATTTGGATAGAGCATCGGCCTTCTAAGCCGAGGGTAGCAGGTTCGAATCCTGCCAGGCGCGCCATTTTTTTCACCTCCATGGTGGACGTAGCTCAGCTGGTAGAGCCCCGGATTGTGATTCCGGTTGTCGCGGGTTCGAGCCCC
>JBDNGR010000221.1:0-2026 GCA_041689165.1 Coxiellaceae bacterium | reverse complement strand
GGCTTTAAGCTTATTTGCGACGCATTATTTTGAGTTAACGGCCCTTGCTGAAACCTATCCCAATATTGCTAATGTGCACATGGATGCCAGCGATTATCAGGGTGAAATTGTATTTTTACACAAGCTTAAAGATGGACCGGCTAATCAAAGTTATGGTCTACAAGTAGCGCGTTTAGCCGGTATACCTCGGGCAGTGCTGGCTGAGGCGGCAGCAAAGCTTGCAGAGCTAGAAACACATTCGCATTCGCAACAACCCACATCGCCCAAGCCCGTTTTTCAGTTAACTGCGCTGACAGAACAAACTCATCCGGTGATACGGAAGTTGCAGAATATAAATCCAGATGAATTAAGTGCGCGGCAAGCTCTGGAGCTTCTTTTTGCGCTGACCAAAGAGATACATCTTAGCTAGGGCGTGTCCCTAAAGTCATGCGTGGGCTGCAAAAACCGTAGAGCCGGTTAAAATTTCATAAATTTTTCGTCACATAGGCTCACTATCATCCTCAAATTTTGTGAAATTTTTCCGCCACTCCCGGCTTTTTCGCTCCTACCCAGACTTTAGGGACACGCCCTAGTCCCGGCCATTTAATGGCAAAGCCACCGCGCCAAGAAAAGCCAATCACTTGAGTTAAGAAATTAAACTCAAAGCCTTCTACACGGGCCAGTAAAACACCCAAACACCCTTTGATTGATATCTGAATACCTGTGCCACTAGGTGCCATACCTAAGAAGCTTGAGCCCACCAGGTAGTCCTTGCCTAAGGCAATAGAAGGTAAATTTAAACGTAGCTCTGGCACTCGGCGACCCAGATAGGCCACATAAGTATTGCTGTTGGGACCAGGCCACATGACGTACTTATACTTGTGTGGGTATTGCTCAGTTGCTTCAGCAATTTTACCCATGGCCAACTCAGCCAGCGGACCCCGTACTTCGCTTACCAGCGTAGGTTTGTTGCCAAACCAAAATCGATCCGGCAGGTCATGTTCGATCACTAGGACAGACAAATTAGAATATTTACGCCAACCGGCAACTTGATAAATTGTGTAGTGCTTAGCGCTGGCGGGTTTTACGGCAACCCAGCAATGAGTCGCAAATAACCCGCGCCAATTGAAGGTTCTTGCCGAATAAACTTGCACGAGCGCTTCAGGCGTTGTTAAAGGATCAGGAGCTAAATTAGCACTTTCGCGCTTGGCCGTTCGCCAGTCACCGAAAAGGGCGATGCGATGAGTCATATAGACATACAAAGGCCCCATAAGTATAAATAGGACTAACATGCTAAAGAAATGAATAAAAGACCACATAAGCTTCCCTAAACCTTATTCAGTAACTTCTGTCGAAGAATACTCAAGTTTGATAAAAATTAAATCCCAAATACTATGACCTAGATGTTGCCCTCTTTGCTCAAACTTAGTGAGGGGTCTATCAGTGTTTATAGCATATATCGCATAACCTACTGTGTTTGATAAGGATGGCTCTTGACTTAATAGCTTCATCATCTGCTCGGCATAATCTTGCCAATCCGTAGCTAAATGTAAAATTCCACCTGCTTTGAGCTTGGAGCTCAAAAGCCTGACAAACTCAGCTTGAATAAGACGGCGCTTATGATGGCGCTGTTTTGGCCAAGGGTCTGGGAAGAAAATTTGAATTTTGTCTAGACTTAAAGCGGCTATATGCTGATCTACAATAGCCACAGCATCACCTTCAATCACTTTTAAATTGCATAGATTTAATTCTTTGACCCGTGCGGTTAGCGCGCCAAGGCCTGGTCGATGCACCTCTATGCCTAAGAAATCCACTTCGGCTCGAGTTTGCGCCATTTTGACGAGCGAGCTACCCATGCCAAAACCAATTTCTAAGATTTTAGGTGCGTGGCGTCCGAATACTTGTGCTAGATCGAGTACCCCGCAGTCATCAGTTAAGCTTAGGCCATAGACAGAATAATTTTCGTCTAGAGCAAGCGCCTGTTTGGGGGTCATTCGTCCTGTGCGTCGAACAAAGCTGCGAATACTTCTTAACATAGGGAGGCGAG
>JBDNGR010000220.1:0-2045 GCA_041689165.1 Coxiellaceae bacterium | reverse complement strand
TCGAGCTACGAGAGGTATAGAAGTCGAATCTTTTAGACTTAAAGAAGCCAAGGAAGAGAATGCAAAACGAACGGATTAGTTTTAAGTCCAGCTTCATGCTCGAGATGAACTGGCATTCTTCTCGTTGCTCCTGGTGACGAGAATGAGGATCCGGTACCTGATGTGCCTAGGAAACTACCTTAAGTATCTGTAACTGATTTAAAAAAATAGGCTATGGCTGTATTATTCGGGAGCGCTGCCCGATTCTTCGAAGGGTGGGCCGCAAGCTTTAAAGATAGATAGGATAGCCATGGCCATTTTACAAGTACTTCAATACCCCGATAAACGTTTACGTTTAACTGCTGAGCCAGTGACGGACTTTGGTCCTGCCGCGCAAAAAATTATTGATGATATGTTTGAGACTTTGTACGCCTCAGAAAATACCGGTGGTTATGCAGCCATTCAAATGAACATTCAAAAGCGTATTATTGTGATCGACAATTCAGACAATAAAGACCAACCACTCTGTGTTGTTAATCCTGAATTTTTAGAAAAACGTGGTGAAGTCTTTGAGATGGAGGGCTGCCTATCTGTGCCCGCGGATACTTTCTGTCGTGTGAAGCGTGCGGAATGGGTTAAAGTTCGTGCACAAGACCGCCATGGTAAAACTTTTGAGATAGAAACAGATGGCTACTTATCGCGCTGTTTGCAGCACGAAACGGATCATCTGAATGGCATTTTGTTTATAGATTACTTATCGCCACTAAAACGTAAATTACTCGATGCGCGTTTGCGTAAATATCAAATAAGGGTTTCTGTATAAATGGCGCTACGTTTAGTTTTTGCGGGAACGCCAGAGTTTGCGGCAGCTCATCTGCAAGCTCTAATTAATTCACCACATGAAATAGTAGCGGTGTTGACGCAACCCGATCGTCCTGCGGGTCGCGGCCAACACTTAAAACCGAGTGCTGTTAAAACTTTAGCCCTTGCTAACGAATTGCCAGTTTTTCAACCTGCAAGATTGAAAGATGAGGCCGTGCAAACACAACTTAAATACTTTAATGCCGATCTAATTATTATTGTGGCTTATGGCTTGATTTTGCCAAAAGAAGCTTTAACTATTCCGCCACTTGGTTGTATTAATGTACATGCTTCTTTGTTGCCGCGTTGGCGTGGAGCCGCACCTATTCAGCGTGCTATTGAAGCTGGAGATACTGAAACTGGCATTACGATTATGCAAATGGATGAAGGTTTAGATACAGGTGATATGCTTTTACAAAAAAGCTATCCAATTGATTCAGAGATTAGTAGTGCTGAGTTGTTGTTGAATTTAAGCCAGCTCGGTGCTGAGACTTTAATTGCTGCATTGAACTTATTAGAACAACACAACTTAAAAAGTGTCGTGCAAGATAGTAGCTCGGCAACTTATGCGCACAAAATCAGCAAGGCTGAAGCTGAATTAGACTGGAATTTAAGCGCTGAAGTATTAGCTAATAAAGTGCGAGCTTTTAACCCATGGCCAGTGGCTTTCATGCAATGGCAGAATCAAAACTGTCGTGTATGGCGTGCTATAGCACTTGCTAGGCAAACACACCATCCTGTCGGTAAAGTTATTGCGGCGAGTAAAGAGGGTATTGATGTGCAATGCGGGAAGGGCGTATTGCGCATTTTAGAATTGCAATTGCCGGGTAAAAAAACACAGTCTGCAGCTGATTTTGTGAATGCTTTTGGTTCAGGCTTGCACTCAGATCCTTCCTTAGCGTACCCATCCTGGGCATGATTATGGGGGACAAGCTAATGCAGAAGTTATCATTAATGAGTGTTCTTTTTTCTAAAGTTCAATAACAATTACTTATTTTACTGTATTGCAAGCCGGATTAAAGCCTACATACTAATGAAATTATTCGTTTGACGGCAATGGGGCGTGGTGTTGTTCAGCGAAAGCTAGAGCGGTTTATTAATGGGGGTCTATACCTCTCGTATCTTGAGGTACGATGGGTCTATACCCATCGCACCTCAAGATGCGATGTTTTAAGTTTCAGCTTGCGAGCAGTAGCCCGATGAGG
>JBDNGR010000219.1:0-2776 GCA_041689165.1 Coxiellaceae bacterium | reverse complement strand
TTCCTGGCAACAGCAGACCGCTAATGATCAGCAATAGCAGCAAGGCCAGGCGACCACGGCGCAAGCGAGGCATCAACCATTGAACTCGTTGCATACATAGCTCCTTTGATGGGTGGGAATGAATGGATAAGGCACAAATTAAATCAAAAGTGATTTCTGCTAAGTAAGACGGAAAATCTAGGGTAAAAGTTTTGGGCTATTTTGCCCATTTCGTGTGCAGGGTAGTAGGCCACCCGCAATCTACCCAACAACTGATAAACCCAATATAAACTCGCTTTCCGATGCTGTCAATCCTTAAAAAGCGCCAAATGTGCCCCAATCCGGAAAACTGCCCCAAAGCTGAGGTAAACTAGCGATCACATATATTCTATTGCATTCTCGCAACGAGGATTTAAGCTTTTAACGCTGATATGAGAGGGGTTTCTATCCGTCCTTATTCAGTAAAAAAATTCTTGGCTACGTTTACGAGGCGGGGTTTCTACGCTACTTAATCAATCGCAAATAAAGGGCGAATCCTTCGCGTGGGGAAAACTAATTTCTAGTCAGTTGCAAGATGTTGGTGGCAATGGTAGACTGCAAGCTTGCAAGGCACTACTTCTTAATTCGCCTTTAATGCAGCCTCGGATGGCGTGTGATATTATTGGAACATCATGAATAAGGGACTGCACTTCTCGAGATCACCGCTCACAGAAGCATTGATCGATATACGTATACAATCGCGCCCAGATCTCAATCTTGACGATTTGGCCGCTATTCAAAAAGGGCATGAGTCAGAATATCCCTCGCGCAAGGACCAGATGCTTGTTGAGGGCCAGTTTTCTATAGATCCCGATAATCCTGTGGCTATTGGTAATCGAACTCATATAGGATACGAGTTTAAAGCCAATGATGAACGACAGACGGTTCGAGTAAGCGTTCAGGGATTTAGCTTTAGTCGCATTGCCCCATATGATACATGGGAAACATTTAGGGATGAAGCGCGTCGCTGGTGGAGGATCTATAGTGATGTTGCGCAGCCCATATCCCCTACGAGGCTCGCTGTTCGTTACATCAATAGATTGGATTTGCCTTTACCCCTGCAAGATTTCAAGGACTACCTGAGAACTGTTCCTGAGGTATCAGCTGATTTGCCTCAGGAGCTAGCTGGATACTTTATGCAGTTGCAAATTCCATATTATGATATTGGGGCGAATCTACTATTGAATCAAGGAATTGTGCCTGCTCCCCGCCCTAATATGGTCTCCATTGTGCTGGATATTGATCTCTTTAGAATAATCGATGTACCGCTTGGTGAAGAAGAAGTATGGGATTACTTTGAGCACTTGCGTATCAAAAAGAATGACATCTTTTTGGCTTGCATTACGGATAAAACTAAGGAGCTGATTGCATAATGGCAAAATTAACTAAGCGTTCTAATGCTTATACATATGGGGTTCCTGGATTGGTGCATCCAGACGAGATATTGAAATCCGCTGGACCTGCAGGTAAAGCTCTCGCTGATTCTTTGCTGGGCATTCAAGAGTCTAGTAGTGGAGGTGCATCAGCATATACATTACCTTCTTACAGATCAACAAAAGTTCCCGGTGAAGCCGTGGAGCATATTGTTGATGCTATTGCGCAATCTAAAAAGATACTGGACTTGCAATATGATTGGGATGAGGCTGGGAGTCCAGGCTACAAGAGGAAAACATGGGAAAGGACAAAGAATTTTCTCTTAGAAAATGCTGCTAATCTATGGCAGATAAATGAGACAAGGATCGATGCGCCAAAAATTTTGCCTGGACCGGATGGTAGTATTGATATCCATTGGAAAGCGAAACAGCATGAGCTGCTAATTAATATACCTGAAGAGTTAAGTGAACTGGCCGGTTATTATGGTGACAACGAAATTGGTCAAAGTGTTAAGGGTACCTTGGACACTTCTAGGAACCACTCATGGTTGTGGATGTGGCTAATCCAATAGGCTCGCCTTGGCAAAGTGAAAATATCCCAGATATTGATACGCTCTATATGCGAGTGCATAAGGGTTGGTTTAATGAGGACGGGACTATCAATCCCGGAGTATTTAGAGATCGCGGAGATGAAATGTCAACTGATTGGAGTAAATACAGTACTCCTGGCGACACCTGTAACCGAGCTAAGACTCCAGAAGAAAATTCTGTAATATCGATGAATGTAGGCGAAGTGAGGACGATACCTAATCAACTCGTCAGGCATACACCCGATGAAAAACTTAATAATCGTGCTCATACAGATGTGGTAGGCAACAAGGAGCCTAAAAGTAACCCTGAGGCCCGAGTACGATTTAGTCGAATATGCCAAATAGTTATTCATTATACTGGGTAATGCCAGTGCCGGCCTCGCCGGTGAAGTCGCAAAGAAGAGGATAAAATTAAAGCTATTCTAGGGTGGGCTACTTTAATCGGCGGTCTTCTTCCATCAATCTTAAAAGTGCATTGTGTATATGTGCAGCATCTCTATGGTAATCTAGACCTTGCTCGAGCACATCTGATCGGAAAACCAAATAAGCTTCACTTCTGTTGTCGGGATAGCTTGCCAGTATCGATAATAAATTTAGTTGTATAGCTGCTAATGCCTTCGTGTCGTGTCCCGGTCGCGTCAAAAGTGCTAGTCCGGCAATAGCCTCGGCGTAATTGCTCAAAATCTCTCGCTCTGCCTGTCGCTTTTGCTCGAGCACCTTTTCTGTCTCTTGCCTCCTAACCTCTCTTTCTGCCTTTTCATCTTCTCTTTCCCATTGCCTCTGTTGAACTCTAAG
>JBDNGR010000218.1:0-1304 GCA_041689165.1 Coxiellaceae bacterium | reverse complement strand
ATTAAAATAAAGAATAAAACAGTAACCAAGGTGCTCCCTAACCTGGGGATTTTTAGCTGTTCTATTTTTGTCGCCAATGGTTTTAGGGCTAAGGCCAATAAAAATGCGGTTAATAAGGGATTGAATAATGTCTTTGAGATAGCTAAAAAATAACCGGTAAGCATAATGCTCGCCAGGATATAAAAATAGTTGACGGTAAACGACATGTGGCTAGGCTCATTTTTCATTTATTTATAATATTAGCTTTTAGCGACAGTTGCACCTTAATTTCCAGGGCAGTGCGTGAAAATTAATCGGAAGTGTAATTTAATTTGTGTAATTAGATATATGGTGTATACTCGAAGGACATTAATTTTTCTATAAAGACGACGGCCATGACTCATCAAATCAGAGTAATAGTTGAATCACTTAATGATACAGGCGACGTAATTGGTAAAGAAATCGTCATGACAAAAATCGTTATTAAGCCTAATACCATTATTGATCTTGGCCTTCGTCACTCAGAGCAGATTGATTTACTCAGGCATATTCAACAACAGCTTCTCAATAAACAATCGATTTACCTTAAAGATGAACTGGCTGTCTGCCCAAAGTGTGCTGGAAAGCTTTATAAAAGTGGTTCCATCAAATCTGATTTTCACTCTGTGTTTACTGATCATAAGGTAGCTGTAATCCGACAAGTATGCAAGTTATGTAAATGGACAAGCACGCCGAGTGTGCGCTCATTATTTGGTGAGTCATCGCATCCTGATCTTGTTAAAATACAGTGCGAGCTGGGTGCAAATCATACTTTTCGAGAAGCACAAAACATCATGAACTTACTGTCTAATACAGCTCGATCGACTAATAATCATGACAAAATAAAACGTATGACAGAAACGGTTGGTCAAGATATCGCAGAACATCCTGATGCGCCACCCGTTAGCATTAAGTCAGTGGCCCATCTTTATATTCAAATTGATGGGGGGCATGTGGCTAGCCTTGAACAAGATAAGCGAAGTTTTGAGGTGATGACGTCCGTAGTATTTGATTCAAAAAATATCAAATATACTGGTGGGAAGGATAAGGAAGCAGGTGGAGCAAGCACTCTCCGTGGAGAATTAACTAGTAAACATTGCGCTGCATCAGCCTTATTGGATAGCCAGGACACCATGAAAAAACTGACTATAAATGCTGCGATTAAACAGGGGATGACTTCTGAAACAACAATAACGGCGCTCTGTGATGGCGCAAGTAATTGTTGGAATATCGTAGATTCCTTGGAGGAACACTGCCAATCCATTGAGCGCATTTTAGACTGGTAT
>JBDNGR010000217.1:0-1592 GCA_041689165.1 Coxiellaceae bacterium | reverse complement strand
TGGAGTTACTGTCTGACACATCCTAGGTTAGCATTTCGTCTTGTAAAAGTTTTAGGCAAACACCTACCACGTGTTATTCGTCTGCGTATAATCAATAGCCGGAGACAGCGTTTACATTCCACTAAAATACTAGACCTATTACTATGGCCGCCATTAATATCTCGTATACGGCTGAAATTTCCGCTATGACGCAACCAATTCGAATTTTAGAAGTACTTGAAGCCACTGTTGGTGGCACACGAAGACACTTGATTTCGATTTTGCAAAGGATCGATCAAATTAATTTTCATGTAGAGGTTGCTAGCCCTAAAGTTCGCCATGGCAATGTCACTGACACATCTTTTTATGATGATGTTCGTGCTTTAAATATTCCATGGCATCATGTTGAGATGAGCCGTGAAATCAATCTCTGGGCTGATCTGAAAGGCTTTATACAACTAACGCAAGTAATAAAAGCTGGTCAGTACGATATTGTGCATTTACATAGCTCAAAAGCTGGTTTTTTAGGACGTCTGGCCGCTAAAATCAACGGTGTGAAAACCATATATACACCAAACGGCTTCTATTTCTTAGAATCAAAAAAAAATGTAAAGCGCGCCTTCTATTTGATTTTAGAGCGAGTGGCTGGAAAATTAACCGATTGTCTAATTGCTGTTTCTGACAGTGAACGTGAAATTGCTATTAAGCATCGGATCATTAACGAGCATGCATTGGCCCTGATCCCGAATGCAATTGACAATAATGTATTTCTACCTGATTCAGATGCGCGACAGCGTATACGCACTGAGTTAAATATTTCTGCATCTACTTTTGTGATTGGTACTGTTTCGCGCTATACCGCTCAAAAGGATCCTTTTGCATTGGTGAAGTCTGCAGCGCTGCTTTTGCAAAAATTCCCTGAAGCACGTTTCATATGGTGTGGTGAAGGTGAATTACGTAATGAAACGGAAGCTTTGGCACGCCAGCTAGGCGTGCATGCTTCTTTTTATTTTTTGGGCTTCCGAAGTGATGTGCAAGCCGTTATGAATGCGTTTGATGTGTTCGTCTTGGCTTCGGTGTTTGAAGGTCTACCCTATACATTACTCGAGGTAATGGCTTTAGGGATACCTGTTGTCGCTACAAATGTGGTAGGTAATAGAGACGTGGTCGTTGACAAGATTACAGGATTGCTTGTTCAACCAAGATCACCGCAACATTTAATGGAAGCGATTGTTCAGTTACTGGAAAATCCAGCCATGCGACAAACAATGGGTAAACAGAGCCAAATAGTTATTCAGAACATATACGATGTTAAATCAATGATTAGAAGTCTCGAACGAGTATATTGCTCTCTAGCCGTAGGAAATGATTAATCGGACCGCCTGGTATTAGTATGACTCCAATCGCAGGGCGAAATGTATCAAGCATTGCGCTGACTCATAAAATGCTCAGTCGTTTCACCTGGGTAGAACCTTTTTGGGTATTGTTGCTCGGTATTCCCGTTAGTCTGCCAGGCAAGTTTTTGCCTCTAACTTGGCATGTCTATTTATTAGCTGCTTTGTTTTTGTTCTGGCCGTTACGCTGGCTTAACAAATGGCAGATCCTCAAGGTTG
>JBDNGR010000216.1:0-8799 GCA_041689165.1 Coxiellaceae bacterium | reverse complement strand
TTTTACTGGTTGATTATGTTTTTGAAGAGAAACCTTAGGGTGAAAGGTGATGAATCATGCCTTTACTGAAGAAATAAGCTTGTTCGCCGGGAATTGCTGTGATCTAATTCCATAATGGCTCCTTCAGCAAGTCTTAATATATACTCAGCAATTCTAATTCTAAGTTCAGTGTTAACGCCGGTGATATGAGGATCGGCTAGGGCTTGACGAGTGACGGGAGTGGTATTGTGGCCTAAGTCATGCCAACGTTTAATAGCTACATATTCATAGGATCTGCCGGGCTCAACTTCCACCGGTTGGCGCATGATTTGCTGAGTAATGGGGCAGATAAATTCATGAGGGGTGGCATCAGTAGGAGTATATCTTGGATCATCAGCATGATCTAATCCACGACTAATCTCTGCGTTCTGTCGTCTGAATTCACCCAGAAGAGCGTCAGCTTCAACCTTCTCAATTCGCACGCGATCTATTTCACGAGTAAGCTCAGGGACGCTCATTGCCGTTGTCGTTGGGCAGATGAAACTATTTTGTTGGCTATTGGGTTTAAAGTGATTGACCAGAAGTAGGGTGCCAAAAAAAATGACAGCAGTACCAATTACTAACATGCTAACAGCACCAGCTAAACCAAGACCACCCATAATACTAGCATGGTAAAGCAAGAGAAGAAGATAAATAGAGGCGCCTGTTAGCGCCAGGATAGCAAGCAGCCATAGTCCAATTTTCAGCAGTCCTAATAACAATCTTTTTTGCTGAATGCTCATGAATGACCCCTTGGTTGAATGTTTAATTCTGAAATAAATTGATAGAAAGACCTTCGGAAGTATTGAGCTATCAAAGCAAGCTTTGCTACAGCTGTCTTTGACGATGGTGCATTACAGCCAACAGCGCTCGTCAAACGAGCCTTTGAAAAGCTAAATGCATAAACCCTTGATGTAGCCTGTAAGTATGAGGACTCTGGTGACATACCAACTACGCTCCGGCTGTTAGGTTGGGAAGCTAAAGATGTGAAAAAGTAACATACGGTTGACTAAAAATCTATTATGTAGCTTCTACACGAATTGCCTAGAGAGTAGAGCCGCGTCCTTCGTTAGTTGTTCGCTGCCCCCGCCTTAGAACCCATTGTACTTTATTATCGTACCCTATTAAGGCAATGGGCTCAAGATAAACACATTGCTGCTATTCGTTTCAATTTCGTTTCCGTCGGTATTGAGTCTTCTGTGAATCCCATAACGTTTCCTTTACTGAGAGTATAGTGGGTCAAGAAATTCAGACCACTAAAGGGTGGTAGTTAAGATATAATTTTTGTCTCAGACACAGGAGAGAAGAACGAGCGAGAAGCGCAAAAAGTACACTCCGGCAGAGAAGGCTAAAATTGCTCTGGAGGCGGTTAAAAGTGAACTAACATTAGCACAAATTAGTTCAAAATATGGTGCTCATGCGACACAAATAAACGCATGGAAAAAACAGGCGCTGGCGCTGCTACCCGATCTGTTTAGTGACAAAGCTAAGCAGGAGACGACCGATCATGCTTCTAAACTGGCTGACTTATATGAACACATCGGACGTTTAAAAGTAGAGAACGATTTCTTAAAAAAAAGTGTGAGGTGTGCTGTGGATGAGCGACGCAGTTGGATTGAAACGGATCACCCCCCTTGTTGTCAGTACAGCCAGCAATGCGAAATTTTGGATCTCAGTCGCTCGAGCATTTATTACACACCTGTTGTTAAAGTGTTTAGTGAAGAGCAATTGGCGTTACTACGGTTGGTTGATGAAACCTATACAAGATACCCATTTTTTGGCACACGGCAAATGAGTAGTTACATTTCGTTACATAATCATGAGTGTAAACGGCATGAGGCACGATGGGCATACGAGCAGCTAGGATTGCATTCACTGGCACCGGGCCCCCATACCAGCAAGCCTCATCCTGAGCATAAGGTGTACCCATGCCTATATGCACGACATTGAAATTGTACGGCCTTGTCAGGTCTTTAGTACGGACATTACCTACATCCGACTACAACGCGGCTTTGTGTACTTAATTGCCGTTATCGATTGGTATAGCCGTTATGTATTAGACTGGCAGCTCAGCATCAACATGGAGGCTGATTTTTGTGTGGAAACGTTTGAACGAGTACTGGCTCATTCACACTGTGATATATTTAACAGAGACCAATGATCACAGTTTACAAAAGACTTCACTGACGTGCTTAAGGGCCATGACATCAACATCAGCATGGATGGCAAGGGCCGCTGGGCCGATAACATATTTGTTGAACGTTTGTGGCGGTCAGTAAAATATGAGCGCGTGTATTTGCAGGAATTGGAAAACGTTGTTGCGGTGCGTGAAGCACTAAGAGACTATTTTCAACTTTATAACCATGAGCGACCGCATCAGAGTTTGGCTGGTCTTACGCCAAGCATAGTTCATGGGAAGATATTGCACTAAATGTAGCGCTGCCGCGCAATGCATTTGAAATGGGTCTCTGCCCCAAACCCCGGGATATTTAAAGACGTGATTTAAAAACCGTGGGAAAGGATTAGGACAACATAAGCCGTCCTAAATCACGTCACGGTCATCGGCGTCCCCGCCTGTTCCGTGGCATAATGATAACAGAAATAGAGCGAGAAATTATATCTTAACTATTTACAAAAATGGTCTAGATTTTCCGCCCGCTTTATATATCGCATAATCGCCCAAACCAATATTGCACAACACGCAATGGGTTGCTGCATGGTATATGGTATATGGTTTCTGTTATGGGAAGCTTCTGAGTTCGGCCATAACCTTGAGCCCCCTTTTGTTTACCCGCTGTGCGTTTCACTGGAGTTATTGGCATTGGCTCTACTGAAGTATTTGCGTCTTCCGGCGTTCGTAATTCCTGGTTATTCGTTGCTAAATCAGTCGCAGGCTCATCCACTTCACTGGCAGAAGATGCTGTCTCGGTGGAAGCTCCCTTTTGCTCTTCGGGGCCTCTATCAGCGTCAATCAAATCATTGTCGTTATCATTTTGGCCAGATTGATCATCACTTTTTTTGGAATCCCAGGGAGCCGCACTGCTTGGTGGACGAGAGCTATTATTTGAATTTTGGTTAAGCCGATCCATTGCCTCATTAAAATCATCCAGAAGACGTACTGTAAATGACAGCAGCTGGTCTGGTGCCAACTTTCCTAAAGTCTCCTCGTTAATTTGTTTAAGATCGTGCCCACTTAACTTCATGCTTATCAATGTCCTATTGCTATCGCCGGGTGGTATGACTGTTTAAGCCGTATTTGATGTGGCCATCCATAACATGGGGTTTTTCGACCTCGCAGGAGCTTAGGCATGGCGCGAATGATGCATCGGCCTACTCAAAAAGCGTAATTTGCATTTGGTGATCTTGGATAATCGTTGAGCGGTGTTATGCAAGAGATTTTGGCCCAACATAGGAAAACGCCAAATTGACCACTCAAAACCATGTCAAGCATTTTTTGTAATTTTTTTACGGTGGTGCGACCAATTAAGGTAGATGAATTATTAGGTCAGCAGACTTTGGTAGTCAGATATTTTAGCTGGGGGGTCTGAACGGTTACAACGCTGCGATGCTCGCTGTAAGGGGCAGGCCCCCGTGCCCGCCCTCTTTCAGTTGGCTACATGCCTGATAAATTGCTGCGATGTTCGCTGCAGGGCGCCAGCCTGGCAAGCAGCATCGATGTACAGTTGGGAGGGCAGGCACGAGGGCCCGCCCCTACAAACACAAACACAACCAACTATAATTTATATTTCTCTAACAAATATTGAAAACACGCCCGTAACCCCGAAGCATCACCACCCTGTGGTCGACCTGGCAATGTATTTTCATTAAAGGCATAAATATCCATGTGCAACCAAGCTACTCCCGGCTTCACAAACATCTCAAGAAATAAAGCGGCAATAATGGCACCCGCATGCGCTTTACTACTCGAATTAACAATATCAGCGACATAACTATGCAAATAACTTTCGCGATAAGCTTGATACAAAGGCAAACGCCACATTAAATCATGTGCTTCGCGCCCCGCCGCTAAAAGTTCATCAGCTTGTTTGTCGGTGTTACTAAACAAAGCCGGTAGATCCGGACCTAAGGCACCACGTGCCGCGCCAGTCAAAGTCGCAAAATCTAAAATAATTTCTGGATCTTCGCTGCAAGCCTCCACTAAAGCATCGGCTAACACCAAACGACCTTCTGCATCGGTATTGGTAATTTCTACACTTATACCGTTACGCGCTACAATCACATCACCCGGTCTAAAACTATTCGCTGAAATTGAATTTTCAACCGCAGGAATTAAAACACGTAAACAGACAGGCAGTTGCTGCGCCATAATCAAACGCGCCAAAGCTAAAGCATGTGCGCCACCCGCCATATCTTTCTTCATCAAAAGCATGCCGCTGGTATTCTTGATACTCAAGCCACCCGTGTCATAACAAACGCCCTTACCGACCAAAGTGACACGTGGATGCTGAGTATCACCCCAACGCAAATCAATCAAACGAGGCGCCTGATTCGCCGCCCGACCAACAGCATGAATCAACGGATAGTTTTCTTTCAACAGCTCATCACCGACGATAAATTTGATACTAGCACCAAATTCATCTGCCACATGTTGTGCCGCTTCACTCAATTCAAGCGGCCCCATATCTTCGGTGGGCGTATTAACTAAATCTCTCAGCAAATAAATACTCGACACTAAAGACTCTAAAGCGGGCCAATCGCAATTCTCTGGCACCAACAGCGTTGACTGAGGAAGACTGGCATCACGATACAAATCGAATTGATAAGAACCCAAACCCCAAGCCATCAAACTTCTTTGCCATTGATCAGGACTCGCAAAGCCAAGCTCTAAACGATAATGCCCCTCTGGTAAATTTGCCGGCAATGAACCATAAACCCAAAAGTCATCCAGGTTCGTAATGCCTAGTACCACAGCTGCCACCGCACCAGTTTCGCTGGGCAACAAACAAATATCAGCGTATTCAGCTTTAAATTCATTGGCTTTAACCCATTGCTGCAAACGTGGCGGCTGGCTTTGTAACCAGGCGTCTACTTGTGCTGCAGTGATGGGGTAAATGGGAGTGGTTGGTTGATCTCTGTCCGTAGAATACGACTGGAGCATGGCATCCTCTTTGCTAATAAAACTCAGGGTATATCCCTAAGATCCGAGTACTTTAGCACATGAATCAGAAGATGCCAGTGCTCCAAAATATGCCTCAGAATATGCGCTAGTAAAGCAGGAACAAAACCTTCACCAGCAGCTAACGCTTCTCATGATCTAACACCTAAGCAATGTCAAAGCTATCTCTTCATCTCTCGCAGCGCTACACCGTAGAGCTAGCGGTTGATTAAACCCAATAACTCATAGCAAAAGACATCACCGCCGAATCAAATTTTTTACATAAGCAGGATATCCTTAAAACAAAGGTTTCAGGAATCCGCATCACTAGATCTGCTATCTTTGATAAAAGCGTTGCCCATAAAAGATAAGCTGACAGAGCAGGCAATTAGATTTTTGTTAAGTCATGCGTGGGTAGTTAATAACACCCAACTAATCGGGCGTTCTTATAACGGTACTGGGGAAATTTCCATCACATTAACGCAAAAATAGTGACTCTACTTCCCTCAGAGTTACAGAAGGTAAGCGGTGCATATTTGATAGCAAGTGTCACCGCAAGTACCTTAGGTTTTCCTCTAATCGCAGGCAGCGCTGAGATTGCGTTCCGGTAAATGCCGTATGAGCTAATAATTCCAATATTTTTTCTTCAGATTCGAAAGTTCAATCATGCGACACGTGCAAAATGAGCTGAGCTCTTGAATCTGGAATATAATCGAAAACTTCAAATATATTACTCTTAGAGCATCCGCAGTTTATGCGGTGAATAATTTCGCTTTTGCGGCGAATAGGATCTATAATCACCGCAAAAAAAGCGGTAATTATTATGTGGATACATGAACACCCTAGATGGTCAAATTTTACTTGGGATGTCAGCCTTGTGACCCCACGGCTCGTCGAAATTCGTCATCTGCAAGGCGGTTTACTAGGCAAGATGGAGAGCTTAGGCTTTGAATTGAAACAAGAAGCAAGCTTAAGGACTTTAACCAATGAAGTCGTTAATACTTCAGCTATTGAGGGTGAGATCCTCAATCCAAATGAGGTACGCTCTTCCATTGCTCGTCGCTTAGGGCTTGATGTTGTTGACCCTGTTCCTAGCGGTCGCAATGTAGAAGGCATTGTTGAAATAATGCTGGATGCCTCTCAGCAATTTTCCAAATCGCTAACAAAAAACCGCCTCTTTGCTTGGCATGCGGCCCTATTCCCGACGGGAAGAAGCGGAATGCACAAAATTAGAGTGGGTGCATGGCGTACTATCGACTCTGGGCCAATGCAAGTTATTTCCGGGCCTATAGGCCGAGAAAAAGTACATTTTGAAGCCCCTCACGCTGAGAACTTGGACCTGGAAATGCGTGCTTTTCTTAAATGGTTTGAAAGCAAAGAAGCCTTGGACCCGGTCCTGCAGGCAGGTTTAGCTCATCTTTGGTTCGTAACAATCCACCCATTTGAAGATGGTAACGGCCGCATCGCCAGAGCTATAGCGGATATTTGCCTAGCTCGGGCAGATGGCAGCTCTGATCGTTTCTATAGCCTTTCCAGTCAGATTGAATCAGAACGCAAAGAATATACATGCAATTGCAGCGCCAGCAACGAGCTACCTCCGATGTGACAGGCTGGCTAATGTGGTTTTTAAATTGTCTTGAACGAGCAATTGCCAACACTGAACATACCTTAAGTGATGTTCTATTTAAGGCACAATTCTGGGAAAAAACTAAACACCAGCCGCTTAACGAGCGGCAACGCCCAATTATTAACCGAATGCTTGAAGGCGATTTTGAAGGACACATCAACACCTCCAAATACGCGAGGCTTGCCAAGTGTTCAACAGACACAGCTTTACGCGATATTCAGGAATTAAAAACACTGGGTGTTTTTGTGCAAAATAGTAGTGGCGGACGTAGCACAAGTTATCGCTTAGCCTAACTCCGTCAGGCTAACCACTCCCTAAGTACTGAGCCAGCGTAAGCATCATATTGGGTATGGAATCTAAGATACGATATTACTTCAATGGTATAGCCGGTTAAGGGCCATTTGTACCTACCCCATTATCAGGTGCTAATGTATCTGCGACGGCCGTGGCAGGAGGGATCACAGCAGCAGCGGCAGCAACAGGTGCAAACAATGCAGGTCCAGCTAGTGGTGCTGCCAATGGCGCGGCACCCGCAGCGCCTGCAGTCGCACCTCCTGGTGCTGACAGAGCGCTCAGCTCATCTACGACACGCTGCAACAAAACTCTAGGCGCTGCAAGATTCGGCTTTACCATCTGATAATGATTACCCTCGTAATATAAAAATAGTGGTTCGCCAGCAGCATTTCCCTCAAAAACTTGCGGGCGAATATTAGGGCCAAACAAAACCAGGGGGCGACCCAATAAGCGTGCTAATACAAAAACCTCTATCTGGCCACCCCAGGTACCATTCATTCCCATAAGTCGGGCGTAAGTGTCACAATCTCTCACTGTCACTTCTTGAGCTGAAGGCATTATTAAGCGCTTGTCATAGAAGAGATCACCAAGCACCTCGCGTTGAGCAAGGATAACCGCTACTGCCAATTGTCTTAATATCACATTATCAGTATTAACATCGCCTGTGGTTCCTAATTCCGCGTTAGCGCCCACTTGTGTCGCAACGGCACGGAACAAGCAATCACCCGCAGCTCCACAATCTGTAATAGCAAAATCATAAACGGCTGCCAATCGACCACGGTCTATCACATTTGAACATCGGACTGTGTCACGTTGCGAGAGAAATTGAGTAAAGTCAGCAGTAGTAAACTTTAAAACACCTGCATAAATAGTTTTCACAAAAATATCTTGAGCTAGGTGTGGCCTAAGCATCTGCAAAATAGGCTTGAATTCATTCAATAGCACACTAAGGTATCGAATCAAAAATTCCTCAGGAGGCAGATTAGCTTCATCAACGAAAATACTGCCATGCTCGAGAAAATTGCGGTAAAACCTAAGCTCTAATTTCTTCAAACGATCGCCAAACCCCGGTAGCTTACGCACCAACGCAAAACGTAAAAACGGCACCACGCGTACCACAAACAACTCTAGCGCCATTCGCAATGTTGGATTACCCGCTACTTCGTCAGCCATCCTGAGTTGCAAAGCGTAGCTCATTAAGTCTTTAACTATACGAAGTTTATGTTTTTGCACATAAAGCTCTAGCTCCATTGGTGAATGTACAACTCGAATGGTTGTACTCGAATGAGGTGCCGCATGAGCTAGCATCTCGGGACAGCTAAAAACAAAACCTTTATCGCTCCCAGCCAACCGCTGTCTCACAACATCATGTGCCGCAGCTACTTCAGCATGCTCAAAGCTCAGCTTTAGAGTTTCTGTAAAAACAAAGCATTGTTCTTGTGGGAATGGTGTCACCATGTCACGCTCAAATTGAGCATAATCCTTAAGTCCCGACATCAGCTTTTCAATTTGAACAATCGCCTCCAGCATATGATCCGCTACTAAAATAAGGTCATAGCTACCTTCTTCCGCGTGACTCGCTTTATATACCCATCGCACCTCTAGATGCGAGTTGTAAGTTCCATCTTGAGGTCGCATTAGCCCGCTTCCTCAATCACAAAAGCTCGAAAGAGCCCAACTATTCCTTCGCTTTTGCTCAATCCTCATCGGGCTACTGCTCGCAAGCTGAAACTTAAAACTTCGC
>JBDNGR010000215.1:0-2170 GCA_041689165.1 Coxiellaceae bacterium | reverse complement strand
TTTCTGATCCTGTTTTAAGAACAGTTAAAACTTGGGTTCTATTTACGGATATTGCAAAAGCACTTTACGCTAAGTTTGGTTTTGTTTCAGAAAAAGAGATGCCTGGTAGAAGCATAGTGCACCAATTACGATTGCAAGAGGCTCATCCGGCCTATATGTTGGAATTGAGTAAAGTGCTTGAATCAGATAAATCGCTTGAGCTGGGTCCTGAGCATTCTGCTTCTTTCTTGTTTGGTGAAAATAAAGCTCGATCTGGATTATCTGGTTTTTGGAAAGCGGTCGCTACAGCTTCGGTAACAGCTCCCTTAGCTGAAACAGAAATTGCAGCTGCAGCAGGTGCTGGTGTACCAAAGCCTGCAGGATCTTAATCAGTATTTAAAATAAGCTTTAAAGGGTTATGGTACTCTAGCCACTGTTCC
Source organism: Coxiellaceae bacterium (assembly GCA_041689165.1). GTDB lineage: Bacteria > Pseudomonadota > Gammaproteobacteria > Coxiellales > Coxiellaceae > CAIQCE01. Next base: position 1,751 of record JBDNGR010000215.1, on the reverse strand, counting down.
GGTTCTTGCAAGACCGCCATATCATATGGAGGCGGCCGCAGATGTAAGGGGGACGAGGATAGATTAACTGATGTTCCGCTATCTTCTGATAGCCGCTTAACTATTTTGTATGCATTGGCAAGCCAAGTTCCACTAACAAATATTAGTCGGATGAACCGGCCCTGATTTAAAAACTCATTGATCACAACGTTCCGTCATGAAGTTTTTTAAACGTTTGGCCGGCTTGTTTGCGTATCGCTTTGCGCTTTTCTTCTGCCATTTTATTCCAGGTTGCAAATACGTAAGGCATGCGTTGATTGGCTTGCAGTTTATGTTCATTGCGCACAATGAAATCCCAATATAACGCATTAAAGGGACATGCTTTTTCACCTAAAGTTATTTCAGGGTCATAATGACATGATTGACAGTAGTTACTCATACGATTGATATATTTACCCGAGGCTGCATAGGGTTTGCTACCGACTATTCCACCGTCGCCATACAATGCCATTCCCAATGTATTCGGCAGTTCTACCCATTCATAAGCATCGGCATAAACCAACAAATACCATTCGCATACTTCAAGCGGATTAATACCCGCTAATAATGCAAAGTTACCCGTCACCATTAAGCGCTGAATATGATGTGAATACGCATGATCTTGGGTATGCTGAACCGCTTCAGCTACACACGCCATTTTAGTGTCTGCTGTCCAGTAAAAATCTGGTAAAACACCCTCCGCTTCAAAGAAATTCAAGCTTGCGTAATGAGGCATATGCAACCAATAAATACCTCTAATAAATTCACGCCAGCCTAAAATTTGTCTAATAAAACCTTCTACTGCATTTAAGGGTGCCTTGCCCGCGTGATAAGATTTTTCAGCTAGCTGACAAATTTCTAACGGTAGTAATAAACCTGCATTTAAATAGGCTGAAATCAATGAATGATAAAGATAGGGTTCTCCTGCTACCATGGCATCCTGATAGTCACCAAACTGCGGCAATAGCTTATCAATGAAGTGTTTTAATTCGCTTAAGGCTTGTTTCCTTGTCACTGCAAAGTGGAACGGCTGTAGATTGCCAAAATGATCCGCGAATTTTTTTTCCACTAATTTCAGTACCTGATTGGTGATAGCCGACTTGTGGTGACTTATTCGTTTGGGTGTGGTCAGTCCCAACTTAGGTGGCTTACGGTTTTCTTTGTCATAATTCCATTCGCCACCTAGCGGCTTAGCATCAGCATCCATTAAAATATTATATTTTCGCCGCATTTCTCGATAAAAAAATTCCATGCGCAGCTGTTTTTTGCCTTCTGCCCATGTTGAAAAATATGAAGTAGAAGCTAAGAAGCGTGAGTCTGGTCTGATATCAATCGAGATTTTTAATGTTTTTTTCCAAGCATGAAAAATACATTGAACTCTATATTCACCTGGTTCAGTAATAATTAAATGATTGGAGTTGAGTTCTTTAACAGCACGCTTAACTTCACCATCAAAACTGCCTGTATTGCAGGGATCATCTAATTTAACATAGCGCACTCGTGTGCCGCCTTCTATTAACTCTTGTGCAAAGTGACGCATGCTCGAAAATAAAAAAGCGATTTTCTTTTTATGATGCTTAACATAAACCGCTTCGGTCATTAGCTCACACAGCATGACCACATCATTATTTTTATCAATATTCTCGAGTGAAGAAATTGTTTCAGAGAGTTGATCCGCTAAAATCAAACGCAATACAGTCATAGCAATCCTTATCTTTTACTACAATAAATAT
>JBDNGR010000214.1:0-8544 GCA_041689165.1 Coxiellaceae bacterium | reverse complement strand
GCTTGCGAGCAGTAGCCCGATGAGGATTGAGCAAAAGCGAAGGAATAGTTGGGCTCTTTCGAGCTTTTGTGATTGAGGAAGCGGGCTAATGCGACCTCAAGATGGAACTTACAACTCGCATCTTGAGGTGCGATGGGTATAGATTGTGTGCCCACCTCCATTGAATTAACAGCGGTCTTGTAGGGGCGGGCCCCCGTGCCCACCCTCTTTCAGTTGGGTGCATGTGTGGTAACTGGCACTGATGTGCAATTGAGAGGGCAACCACGGGGGGTTGCCCCTACAACCCAACGCTTCGCCATTAAGATTGTCTCTCTGCCAGCTTATCGCTACAATCGCGCCCTATGAAATATCTCATCACTAGTGCTCTGCCTTATATCAATGGCATTAAACATCTTGGAAATTTAATTGGCTCGCTCTTGCCGGCGGATGTTTATGCTCGTCACCTGCGTCAAGAAGGTGAGGAGGTGCTGTTTATCTGTGGCACTGATGAACATGGTACTCCAGCAGAAATTGCTGCTGAGGCGGCGAATGAATCGGTTGATGCTTATTGCCAGCAAATGTTCGAGCAGCAGAAGTCCATTTATGAAGGTTTTGAATTATCGTTTGATTATTTCGGTCGTAGCTCGGCTCCCGAAAATCATGTATTAACCCAAGAGATATTTAAAGCACTCGATAAGAACGGTTTTATAGAAGAGCGTGAAATTAAACAAATCTATTCTAATGCGGATGGACGTTTTCTGCCGGACCGCTATGTTGAGGGAACTTGCCCGCATTGTGCTTACACTAAAGCGCGTGGTGATCAATGCGAAGCTTGCGGACGACTTTTGGAAACCACCGATTTGCTAGAACCTTATTCCGCTATTAGTGGCAGCCATGATCTTGAAGTTCGCCATACCAGTCACTTATTTTTGAAATTAGATAATTTAGCACCTCGAGTAGAAAGTTGGGTGAACGAGCATCCGCATTGGTCGACTGTCACACGCGGTATTGCGCAGAAGTGGCTGCAAGAAGGTTTGCAAGAGCGTTGCATTTCTCGTGATTTAAAGTGGGGCGTTAAAATTCCTAAGGAGGGTTTTGCCGATAAAGTTTTTTATGTTTGGTTTGATGCGCCGATTGCTTATATCAGCATGACAGAAGAATGGGCTAAAAAAGCTGGCCGTGCAGATGAGTGGCAAGATTGGTGGCGTAAACCAGATCAAGTTCATTACACGCAGTTCATGGCTAAAGATAACGTGCCTTTTCATGCGATTTTTTGGCCTGCGATGATGCTTGGTACTGAAGAGACCTGGAAACAACCCGATGAGATTAAGAGTTTTAGTTGGCTCACTTATGAGGGTGGTAAGTTTTCAACCAGTCAAAAACGCGGTGTGTTCACTGATGTGGCTCTACAGTTATATCCGGCTGATTATTGGCGTTATTATTTATTGTCTATTGCACCGGAAGGCGCGGATTCAGATTTTAACTTCGCCCATTTTGCGGCCGTCAATAATAAAGATTTAGCTGATATTTTAGGTAATTTTGTGAGTCGTGTGACAACTTTACTTAGAAAATATAATCAAGCTCAAATTCCCGTTGAAAATCCTAGTGAGGATGAATTTGCTTTGTTGCCAAAAGTACAGGGTTTGGTTAAAGGCTTAGATGAGTCTTTGCGTGCTGTTAAGTTTCGACAAGCAGCGCAGCTGTTACGTGCGCTGTGGGCGCTGGGTAATGAATACATAACCCAAGAACAGCCTTGGAAACTAGTGAAAACAGATCTGCCCAAAGCTATGGGTGTGTTGCGTCAGTGTGTCAATCTGATTCGTTTGTATGCCGTTGTGGGTACAGCCTTTATGCCGGCTACCTCTCGTCAATTGTTTGCAATACTACAAGAAAACGCTGATCCAACCACTTTAAGCTTTGCTGAGGCGCTTAACTTTAAGGCTTTGAATGAGGGTGGAGCTTTGGCCGAGCACGGAAATCTCTTTGCTAAAATTGATGAAGAAGCTGTTGCGGTATTACAACAACGTTTTGCGGCTTCAAGCTAGTGCCTCATCAATATTCGATTTTAGGATAGATTGATTTCAATTTATTTCGCGCCTTTTCAATATTGAACTGCCAATTAACTTTTTTTTGCGTCCTGTTTTTTTTTCAGTCCAAGCCTGTGTTTCTTGTGTTAAGAGGTCAATATTTTCAAAGTTTCTATTTTTAATACACTGACTCGTCATCGCACTTAGTTCACATTCCGCAACATTCAACCAACTTCCATGTTTTGGGGTATAGTGAAACTCTAATAGCTTTACAATTTCACGCGCTTTTTCAGCTGGAATAGCCTCATAAAATGCACCACAAGTATGTGTGTTCAGATTGTCACGGACCAAGATTATTTTTTCAGCGTTTGCATTGTTGACTCTGCTTTCTGAATTTTTAAGAAAGTAGCTACCTCCGTTTCACTTCCAAAACTTCTGGCAGTTGTTGTAATTGCTTAACCACTTCTTGAAATGCATCAAGATTCTCGACTTCAATGCTGATGCTAATAAAGTTACGATTTCGGCTTTCATGCGAGCGTGCGCGAAAGTGTGTGAGGAGAATTTTCTCATTAGCAATTAGGTTGCTGATGTCGCGTCCAATATCATCGCGCAAGGTGGTTTCAATCATTAAGTCAATTGAATAGCGCTGTGCAAGTTGTTGTCCCCAAGCGACCTGTAAGACTCGTTCAGCACGAGTAGCCAAGGCTTGTGTAATATTGCCACAGGATTTTTGGTGAATGGTAACGCCACGTCCGCAAGTGATATAGCCCGCGATTGCGTCCCCAGGAATGGGTTTGCAGCAACGCGCTATTTGTGTAAATAAATCACCTACGCCTTCGATAATAATACTGGATTTGCCCGCTTTTTGTGGATTACTGAGTTTGATAGCCTCAGGATTGTGCGCCGAATGAATTTCATAGTCGGGGTGCTCGATACCGAGATAATTGAAGATCACGCCTATTTTCAAGTCACTCGCGCCAATGGCTGCCATGAAACCATCAACGGTTTTGAAGTTAAAGTGTTTGAGCGCACGCGTCATCTCTTGTTTAGCAATTACTTTGTTGCGACACGCCTTCTCCCAAAGTGATTGGCCATGTTGAATATGCTCTTCCATGCTCTGCTTTTTAAACCAAGCAGCGACCTTTTGTTTCGCGCGTGTGGTTTTAAGATAGCCGAGGCTCTCACGCAACCAGTCACGACTAGGGTGGCCATTTTTAGTTGATAAAATACTGACCTGGTCACCGGTTTTAAGTGAATAGGTGAGAGGTACTAATGCGCCACTCACTTTTGCGCCACGGCAGTTATGACCAAGCTCGCTGTGAATGTGATAAGCAAAATCAAGTGGAGTGGCGCCCATTGCAAGATCGATCACATCGCCACTGGGCGTGAATACATAGACATGATCGTTTAACAGCTGCTCACTGAGCTGCCGTGTCTCTTCACTCAATTCTTTTTGCCAGTCAAAAAGACTACGCAAAACATTAATTTTATTTTGATAGCTGGGCTGCGCGCCACCTTCTTTGTAAACCCAGTGTGCCGCCACACCTAGTTCTGCTTCTTGATGCATGTCAAAGGTGCGAATTTGGATTTCAACGGGATGTTGGGTTTCGTCCATAATCGCACTATGAATCGAGCGATAGCCATTTGATTTTGGGTGTGCGATATAATCATCAAACTCGCTTTGGATGTGTGGCCATGTGGCGTGCACAATTCCGAGCACGGCATAGCAGTCTTGTATGCTTGGAACTAAAACACGCAGGGCAACCATATCGTAAAGCTGATTCATGCTGAGCTGTTTATTGAATAATTTACGATAAATACTGTAAATATGTTTGGCGCGACCGGTGATTTTTACAGAATCAATGTGGGTCGATTCAATCAGTTGAGTTAGGCGCGTAATCATATTCGCAACATGAATTTCACGTTCTAAGCGACGCATTTTTAGCAGCTTAAAAATGTCTTCATATGCTTCACGATTGAGGTAACGAAAACTCCAATCTTCTAATTGCCATTTTAATTGACCTAGACCGAGTCGATTGGCCAGCGGCGCATAAACTGTCATGACATCTTGCGCCATTTTTTTTTGCTCTTCGCTGGAAGCATGGCGTAAATATTTCAATGCAATTAAACGTTCAGCTAACTTCAGTAACACGACACGCAAATCATCGACAATAGCTAATAACATTTTACGCAATTTGTCTGACTGGGCGGCACGCTCTTCAGCTGTTTTACGACTATGAGTTGCTTGCACGCTTTCAATTAAAAGAGCGCCTTTGATTAGTTTGGCAACTGCAGGACTTATATTTAGGCTCAAGCGTTCAAATTCGAAGCGTGCATCAGTCGAACGCGCAATAGCGGTAGGATACAAAATGGCTGCAGCGATACAGGAATCGTCACAATTTAATTCGAGCAGCTCGTCGGCGATGCTTAAGCCTAAATTGAAAGGGTCTTGTCCGAACACTAGGCAAGCTTTGTTGTCAAAAGCATCAGCCAACTGGCAAGCTTTACTCAACAAAGTCTGGTCGATACTGGGATGAGTTTGTTTTGCTTCCTCGAGCCAAGCTGCGTAATTTTCTGCTAAATCTGATTTAGTTTTGCTGGGGCTCATGCTAGGGTATGGTCTAGTGTTAAGTATCAAGAGTGAAATTGTACCGGGTTTAACCTAAAAATGGCAGTTAGATAGGTTAAAGAATTGCGACGAAACTCAGCCTTTTATCGAACGAATGAACATTATTAATAACAAGCTTCCAATCGGTGTGTTTGACTCAGGTGTCGGTGGCCTTACTGTGTTACGTGCCTTGCAAGAACAATTACCTAACGAATCTTTTATCTATCTGGGCGACACCGCTCGCCTGCCTTATGGCACGAAGAGTCCAGCAACAATTGCGCGTTATGCGCAACAAGCAAGCCAAATTTTGGTCAATCGCGGTATTAAATTATTGGTGGTGGCCTGTAATACGGCTTCCACTGCAGCATTGCCCTTGCTCAAAGATGAATTTGCAACAATACCAGTAGTGGGTGTAATTGAAGCAGGAGCAAAAGCGGCTTGTGCACAATCGCATAATGAGCACATCGTGGTCATTGCGACAGAAGCCACTGTGCAATCCGGCGCATATCAGCAGGCGATCAAATCCATGCAGCCCAACGCGCAAGTGATTGTACAAGGTTGTGGGTTGTTTGTGGCTTTAGCGGAAGAGGGTTGGTTAAGTGGTCCTGAAACAGAAGCGATAGTAGCGCGATACTTAAAACCTATTTTTGAGAACGCTGTGCAAGCCGATTGTTTGGTATTGGGTTGTACCCATTTTCCCGTGTTGATACCGGCTATTCGTGCTGTGTTGGGTGATGCGATTGCTATTGTTGATTCAGCACAAACTACGGCTGAATCGGTTAAGCAGATCTTGCAAGAGCAAAATTTACAAAACGAGAGCGGTACTATTCCAACTCAGTTTCTGGTAACTGATGCACCCGAGCGTTTTGCGAGAGTGGCGCCGCATTTTCTGGGAAAGAAACTCGCAATAAATGATATTGAGTTGGTTGATCTTCTTGGGCGGCCTTGAGTACGATCATAATGCGATCAATGTTTATCATGAGCCAAATTATAAAAGATGAAACCATGAAAACAAAATCACGTCCTTTTTCAGGAAAAGTGGTTGAGAAATAGCACGGCCCATTCACAAGTGAAGTGCAATTGAAAGTTTCAGTCATTCACTGAAGTGGCCAGCTAAAGACCTCAAGAGTAAGCTCTTTAAAGTTCTAGAAAAACTTAAAGCAGGAAATTACTCATGAAATATCATCATTTGACCACCGACGAAAGGTGTCAGATCTACACATTAACGTCAACCGGAAAAAAGCAAAATGAAATTGCCAAATATCTTAACGTATCAGCTTCCACGATTTGTCGTGAGTTAAAAAGAAACAGAGGAAAGAAAGGCTATAGCTATAAACTAGCTGATGCAAAGGCCATAGAAAGACGCCATGTTGCCAGTTGTGTTCCCGAGAAAATGACAATACCTATTATTCGACTTGTAGAAAAGAAGTTGCTTAAAAAATGGAGTCCAGAACAAATACCGGGCGTGTTGCGAAGTAGCGGTATTTTCATTAGCTATGAAAGCATTTACAGACACATTTGGGCAAACAAAAAAGCAGGCGGGACTTTGTATATTGTTACAGCTCACACTAATAGATACTCAATGTCTCAACCTATTTTAGGTGAGGCACTCATCGTTTTGTGATGATGAGTGCTAACGCTTCCTTCGCCATTTTTTTTGTTTAAGCTACCAACTCTTCGATCGCATTTTGAATGAGCTGATCGGGCAAATGATTGCAATTTTGTTTGGCGGCTATTTGCAATGCGGCGGTGAGAATGCGATGCGCATATCAAAGTCGTCGTTTGGAAGCCAAATAAATGAGCTGGATGCCGGAGTGACTGAGGATTGTTTGATGAATGCCGGCGTTTTTAAATGCCTCTACGAGAAGCTCACGAAATTTAGCAGGATCATCCTAGGCTTCCCAAGTAAATTGAAATAACGTACGGCTGTGCAATGGGCTATGAATTTATTTTTTTAATGTGGCTTGAAGTTGCGGCAATCCGATAAGAATAATGGTCATGATTTCACCACTATCGAAGCTGAAATTTAAAAATGAAGGAAGCTCCATTAAAAAACTGGCAGGCGCACAATGTGCTTCATCGATGATCCAAATAGGAGACAGTTGTTTGTTATCAGTGAGATTGAGTAACTCGGATTTTAATGCGCGCCACAAAGTGGAGTATCGCGCGTATTTATCTAATCCAAGCTGATCGCCGAGTTGGGAATAAATATCGAATGATTTAAAATGATTATCAGATTGATAAAACACATGGTGCGTCATTGGATTAAGCGAATTTGCCCATTCACGAAGTGCGGTTGTTTTTCCTGTTCCTGCATCACCGGTGATAAGACCGATGCCTTTTGTTTGTAATAGAAAATTTAATTTTTGGTTGAGTTGAGATTACTGCGCTGTATTGACAATCTGTCGAATATTTTTTCCAAGCGGATCATGTTTTAAGCCGAAGTGTTGTAAATAAGACATAATTTATTTTTCTCCTGTGGTGTTGTATTGCTTGAGCTCTTGTTGATAAAGTTTTTCAACGAGGAATGTTTTTTCGGGCAGATGGGCGTCGAGTGAAGCTTTAGGGCGCTGACGTGTCCGGTGATTATGGGCTTGTTTATCCAGCGAATAAACGTGCCCCAACCATTGATGCTCTAACGACTCAATATACTTTGCAGTTTGTGTGGGCGCCTCGACGACTAAATAAACGGTTTGACCAACAAATTCGAAGGGCACTTCAAATAAGAGTCCTTCATAACTGAGCGTGCCATCTTTTTTGATGACGCGTTTGATACGATGATAAAAATATTCATCTAATTTTTTTGCCAGTTCGCCTAATGGTTGTATTTTTAAAAGATCTTTTTGGAATCGTGCAAGCGGCGTTGAACCATCAAGCTCTTTATTCAAGAGAGCGGAGTGACGTGTTTGATAATTTTTTTTCTAACCAGGCCCACCAACCTGCGTTAGGTTCATCAAGATTATGAATCGCTTGTAAGTCTAATCCTGTCAGGAATTGACTGCGCACTGTCCCGTGCCAACCTTCAATCTTGCCCTTCGATTCAGGCTCATAAGCTTTGCTATAAATGAGCCGTATTTTTAATCGCGCGCAGACATTTTGCAATGATGCAGAGCGATACGCTGGGCCATTATCTACCATCAATTTTTTTGGCAATCTCCTTTTTAAAAGCGCTTCTTTTAAAACAAACTCAATCGAAATCGCCGTTTCATCGAAACAAAACGTACTGTGACAAGCCAGGCGCGATGCATCATCCATGATCGTCACCAGATATACTTTTTTTCATCCAAGAGGCGTTTGAATGGTCGGGCCATGCATCACATCGCCGAACCACAAATCGCCTGAAAACTGACTTTCAAACGCACGGCGCTCTATTTTTTCGACAGGGTCGATGACGCGTTTTGAAAGCGCCGGTTTTTTCAACAAACGATGCATCGTTGAAGGTGACAGTGAATTTTTTTGCACTTGCCCGGTCACTTCAAGAAAATAAATAATCGTTTGTATGGACCGCGCTGGATCGGATTTCTTGCACGCTAAAATCGCTTCTTGAATTTCTGGATGTAAGTGACACGTATTTTTATCATTGCGCACAGCAGGAATGAGGCTGTCAATGCCTTTTTCTTTCCAACGGTAATACCAACGCTCAATCGTTTTCTCGCTTAAATATACCTGCTTACTATTGGGGATTTGATAGGTTTACGCAGCTAAATGTGTGATGATGGACTTTAATTCGCCGCGATTCAAATGCTCACGACTCGCCAATGATCCCAACACGCTCAAACGCAACAACGCCATCGAATTAAACATCGATTTCATAAACACTCCTTAAAAAATAAATAAAAATGCCATTCTCATGGCGGCGCTATTAAAACACGCTTATTTTTTTGGCTCGTTTAAAGAATCTGTGGGTAAAATCATGGGTTATTTTCCATC
>JBDNGR010000213.1:0-11603 GCA_041689165.1 Coxiellaceae bacterium | reverse complement strand
GCTTGCGAGCAGTAGCCCGATGAGGATTGAGCAAAAGCGAAGGAATAGTTGGGCTCTTTCGAGCTTTTGTGATTGAGGAAGCGGGCTAATGCGACCTCAAGATGGAACTTACAACTCGCATCTTGAGGTGCGATGGGTATATACCTCTCGTACCTCAAGATGCGAACCTAGGCTTCCAACTTAAGTCGAATTTGAGGCGTTCTTCAATCACAAAAAGCTCAAAATAGAACAACTATTCTTTGCCTTTTGCTCAATCAGAACGCCGCAACGTCTCGCAAGTTGAAACCCTAGCTTCGCATCTTGAGATACGAGAGGTACACACTCTCGCCCTACCAAAGCCACAATAATCTCGACTGATCAGCTCACCAGCACTTATCCCATAATTTAAGCGAAAAAACCCGATATTTTTGCAAAAAATGTTTAAAATGATGTGACTTTTTTTAAAAACATGCTATTTTTGTCGGGTTATTTCGGTTTCTGGTTCTAAAAAAGAGGCCGGCTTATTTTAAACTTATGACAAAGAGGGACATTTCATGGCAAGCAAGAAAGCTAAAAAAACCAAAAAACCAGTGGTAAAAAAACAACCTGTTAAACGCGTCGCTACTAAGAAAAAGGCCGTTAAAGCTGTTGCTAAAAAATCTGCTGTTAAACGTTTGGGCGTTGTAAGCAAGGCACTTAATAAATCTCAAGTATTAACCTACATCGCTGACCAATCAGGAATTCCAAAGAAACAAGTTTCTGCTATCTTTGATGAACTAGCCTATGTAGTTGAATGCCACTTAAAGAAAGGCGGAGCAGGTGAGTTCGTGTTCCCTGGGCTATTAAAGTGCAAAGTAGTTCGTAAACCAGCCACTAAAGCACGTAAAGGTATCAATCCTTTCACGGGCGAACCTACAACATTCAAGGCGAAACCTGCTCGCAATGTTGTTAAGATCCGTCCTTTAAAGAAAATCAAAGAAATGGTTAAGTAGGCTATTTTCTAGAACTAAAAAAGCCGATTCGGATCTTAGACCCGAATCGGCTTTTTTGTTTGTGGTCTTGTAGGGGCAGGCCCCCGTGCCTGCCCTCTTTCAGCTGGGTGTATGTTTGACAAATAACCTCAAGGCCTAATGCACAGCCGGCCTGTGTGCATGCGTGGTAACTGGCATTGATGTGCAATTAAGAGGGCAACCACCCAAATACCCACACAAGTATTGCCCCTACAGGTTCTTCGTAGCAAGTTTCATCATAAATAAATGATTCCGCAGCTTGGGACTCGCAAGCGCAGCCCAAGCTACATTAACTTGATCCGGCGCTCATAGTCTTGCGAACTCGCATATAGATTTCATCAATTTCAGTACGACTACGACGTAAGCGTTTACGGCGTTCAAGATCATCTTTGCTAGGTTCATAAGGTTGCAAGCCATACTCATGGTCACCCGCCATGACCCATGCGGCCCACTTCATTCGTGGATGTCCCTCAACGATAGTGGCACCCTTCCAGCCGCGCTGCATAGCTAAAAAAATCATCTCTGCTGCTGTATCGACCGACTGCTTTAAAATAGTGCCATGACCTGAACCAGCAGTCTCATCATCGCCTGCGCCAGCACGTGTTCCTAGACCATATAAAAACGGTGGATCAGGAAGGTTATCAGCAAAGATAAGATTGCCAGGTGAGGAACACATCGCATCGCCATAGTCATAAATCATCCAACCAGATTGCGCTGTAATGAGCTTAGGCAAGCTTGTCATATCACTATTAGATTCGGAGTTAACCATTTGTAAATAAGGGCACCTGTCCAAAAGATATAAAATATCTTCGTGGGTCATAGGCAGCATAAGCAATTCTTCGAGCTTAACCCCAAGCTTCTCAGCTTTTGCTCTAATCTCTTTTTCAAGATTTGGATCTGCGAAACCCATGGTTCTAAGGGGTGGAACATCAGCTGTGTCTACAGGAGGAGCTCCGGCTGCGTTATTAGCATCAGATAAGGTGGTCTCTGATGTGGCTTGAGTATCAGGTACAGAGGATTTTTGATCAGCATCTTCAGGCGTTGGATTCGTATTATCGGCCATAGCAGATTCCTTCAAGTATGGGGTGTGAGCGAGCTATTCTAGCGTGGATCAAAACTAGGCACCAGGCGTCTTAGATTCTTCATTGCCAATCCACTTATAAACTTCAGCATATTTTGGGCGACATTGCTGGCAACGAGTACCACAGCCTGGCGGTGAAGAGAGTTTTTCAAGTTTAGCCTTTCGCACCCAATGCTCTAAAAGCTCCCGTGTTAAATCGGGCGTTTGATGAATGTGTGTCGCTATTTGCTCAAGATTGGCCACATACTTTTCTTGCATAAACTGTTTAATTTCTAAGAGCATGCGGCTCTCCAGAAGTGGCACTAGCAAACTGACGCAAAATAATAATAACAAACAACCAAATTAAGCTGATACCACTCAACCACCAAACTGAAGCTTGTGGATGTTCATTAAAAGTCAGTGCTTGATAGCAAAATACCGACAATGTATAAGCTAAACCCGTGCTCCAAGCCATGGAAAACCACGCCCATGCATTACCAATTTCACGACGCATAGCGGCCACAGTCGACACACATGGGAAATACAATAAAATAAATAGTAAATACGCAAAGGCGGCGGCACCGCCACCAAACTGGTGCACCATATAACCATAAACTTGGTTATTCATATCATGCGGGGCTTCGCTCGCGACAAAAGGATTATCTAAAGCTTCACCAAGCGAGGCTAAGTTAACTGCAATGGAATTGAATGCTTCTTTCAAGCTTTCGGGCAAACTAAAATCTTGCTCGAGCTTTTCACCCATGTGTCCTGCTTGGCTATATAAAGTATTTAAAGTTCCAACCACCACTTCTTTTGCTAACACACCGGTAACTAAACTGACTGTTGCTGGCCAGTTATTAGAGGTGATGCCCATCGGCTTAAAAATAGGTGTTAGCACTTGTCCTGATTTCGCTAATAGAGAGACTTGCGTCGCGTTGTCGTCGACAAACTTGCCATCGATACCAATTGAATTAAGGATCCCAATTAACATACAAATCGGCACAATAAATTGGCCGGCCCGAAATACAAAACTTTTAAGTCGGTGCCAAGCATGGCGTAAGATAGAATTTAAACTGGGCCAATGATAAGGAGGAAGCTCCATAACGAGCGCCGCGGGCTCACCTTTTAACAGTGTTTTACGTAATAAAAAGCCTGTTAACACAGCTACCAAAATACCCGTAATATACAAAATAAAAATAATATTTTGTCCACCCTGCTGGAAAAAAGCACTCGCGAAAACCGCAAAAATAGCGAGGCGTGCACCACAAGACATAAAGGGCATCATCATTACAGTTAAGATGCGATCGCGCCGATTACTTAAAGTGCGGGCCGCCATCACAGCAGGCACATTACAACCAAATCCTACGATCATCGGTACAAATGCCTTACCCGGCAGACCCACTGCTTGCATTAAACGATCCATCACAAAAGCGGCACGCGCCATGTAACCGGAATCTTCGAGAAATGATAAAAATAGAAATAGAGCACCTATGACAGGGATAAAAGTGATGGTGGTGTTAATACCACGACCTAAGCCATTAGCGAGTAAAGCTACTATCCAATCCGGCCAATGCCAGCTTTGCATAAGATTTGCAAAGCTCTGCACAAACAAAGCATCACTGCTAATATCGAAGAAATCTTGGAAAGCACCACCGACGTTAATGGCAAATAAAAACATGAGATACATAACAGCAAAGAAAATTGGAATACCTAAAACTCGATTGAGCACAATCTTATCGAGACCCTTGCTAATCGAACGGCGCTTAGTGGCAACTTGTGTCGTGACAGTTGCAATCAAATCACTACTAAAAATATAACGTGTATCGGCAATAATAATATCGGGCTCTTCACCCTCATTTTGCTCGATAGCACTCATTTCCTGCTGCGCAAGCTCAACTGTAGTTTGATCAACTTGCTGGGCCGCAAAGCGATCATTTTCTAATAATCGTAGCGCCAGACTTGCCGCCGCTTGTGAATGTTTTGTCACTAACTGAGCCACCAAGGGGTCTAAAGCTTCTTGAATAGCCGACGGCCAAATCATTTGCCAAGACGATACTTTAGGTTCTTTTAAACACGCACTAATAGCGTGCTTTAATTCTTTGATACCTTTACCGCATGTAACGGCTAAAGGCACAACAGGACAGCCCAAGGCTTTGCTTAAGGCCATTAAATCGAGTTTGATGCCTTGCGCATCCAAGATATCCATCATATTAACCGCCAAGATTAACGGTTGGCGCATTTCTAATAACTGCAAACTTAAATAAAGATTACGGACCAAATTACTGGCATCGACCACATTTATGATAAGTTGCGCTTGGTTAGATAATAAATAATTTCCAGCAATGCGCTCATCGACCGCTCTTTCATCCGAGTGCACATTTAAAGAATAAATACCGGGCAAATCGACCACTGAAATTTCGCTACCAGCTTGCAACAATATTCCAGACTTTTGCTCGACGGTCACTCCCGGCCAATTACCCACATGCTGACGGCTGCCCGTTAATGCATTAAATAAGGCGGTTTTACCGCAATTGGGATTGCCCGCCAAAACAATCGTCGCTTTGATTTGACTCATCATACTCGCTCAATACGCAGCAATGCGGCTTCTTTTTTACGCAGGCTTAATTGGAAATTACGTACTTCGAGTTGAATAGGATCACCCAAAGGCGCTTTACGCACGACTGTAAATTCGGTTTGTGGTGTTAAACCCATCGCTAGCAAACGCTGCTTATACTCAGAATTACCTTTATGAAAGCCCAGCACGCGGCCGCTTTCACCAGGGATGAGCTCAGATAGTTCAATCATAGGGTTTGTGCTTACTTTTGAATGGTGTACTAGGTTAAGCAAAAGCTATTAAGGCGTCAAGCCAAATGAGAATGATTTTCATCTAGCTCAGGCCGGCTAAGATGGCATCTAATCGAAATAGCCTTCACCATCTCATTTGCTGTGATAATTACACACCATCCATAAACCTAAAAAACGCCCTCGCGTCAATTTAACTTCAAAGACTCAAGCAATACTTCCCGCAAATCAGTAAGCTTACCGTGAAAGAAGTGACCCACATCTGACATACGTATTAACTGTAAGGCTGAAGGTGGGTTCTCAGCCCACTTAAAAACCGCCTCAGGCGAAACTATCTCATCAGCCTCACCCTGAATGACTAACCAAGGACATGAGATGCGAGTTAAAGCCGCAAAAGGCATACGCTCAACGGGAGGCGCCACACTGATCAGTTGCTCAGTAGGCCACTCCTCAGCTATGCGCGCGGCCACATATGATCCAAAGGAAAAACCAGCCAACCAAATGTGCGCATCAGACCAAACACTTTTTACCCAATTGAGCACCGCACGCAAATCATCAAGCTCAGCTTCGCATTCGTAATTTCGAGTATTGGGATCGGAAGATGGTGTTGCTGTAGAAGTTCCTTCACTTTGACCTACACCACGAAAATTAAAACGCGCGGTAGCCACCCCTAAAACATCAAAAGTTTTTGCCATCATTGTGACTACTTTGTTATGTAGACTACCTTCGTACAAAGGATGCGGATGACAAATAATAGTAATTCGATTCGTTACAGTTTTCGGATAGCTGGTTAATACTTCAATTTGACCTGCAGATCCTGCAATAAAAAAATGTGCGTTTGTTCTAGGGAAATTATCCAAAATGTGCCTCTCTTTAATCTGAAATCAGCTACTAAATTACAAGACCATAGCTATCATTAAGTGAAATCGTTATACTTATAGGCATCAAATTTACACAGGAAGAGTAAATGTCCTTAGCGCGATTGATTCGACTGTTCGCTTTATTAAGCTTGGCATTCAACTCATCAGCTGCCCTTGCCAGTGACAGCATTCTCAACATTCTCGTTGAAAACACAAGTATGACTCCTTATGCCTTGGTGATTTACGGATCAGATTCCTCTTATGAAATTATTGATGGCTTTGATACTTTAGCGGCACAACAAAGTGCTACTGTGCAAATCAACTATCCAGCAAACGATCAGAAAGACTCTAAGCTCAAACCTATTTACCATATTTTGCTATTAAACTTGGATGATGATTGCTGCAGGATTGAATACAGCGCCCACCCGGCGAGTAGCTCACCCTATCGCTTGCTGCGAGCGCGGCAATTTACTGTGAAGTTAAAATCTTTCAGTGGGTCTTGTAAGGTTTGGCAGGATAGCCCTTCTAAGCTTCATATCATCTTAATTAAACCATCAGAAAAGCACAGTAAGAGTGTGGCACCGTAGCAACTGTCTTGAAGCTTAAGCTTCAAGACAGTTGCTACAAAACTACTCTGGATCTTCGAGACTCACAATTCCCGTATTGTAATCATAAGCAAATAGCTCAGCATAACGCCCCCAGTCAATGGCGACTTTGAATATTTCTTCCGCTACTTTTTCCGGCAAATGATCTTCGAGCTCACGCAAGAAGCGCTCTTCAGAGGCTACATGCTCCGGCCGCTCATCTAAAACACGACGAATATGACGAACAAATGGCACATAAGATAATAAATGTTCCGCAAATAATTTTTTACGCTCTAACATATCAGCCGAAGCTAATTGTTTACCACTATGGGTCAATTCGATTTGTCCATCACGTGTATTAGCAAAGCGCAAAATTTCCAAAGCTTCTGTCATGGGAAATAAATCATCCACATGCAGGTGAAAGTCTTCGGCAAACTTAGGCAAGGAACAAAAAGGCTGATATTCCGACCACCCTAAATTTTCTACAAAACCCATCAGTTCGGATACATGCACCTCAGGCAAACGATAACCTAAGCTAATGTTGCGATAGCGAATGCCCGGCATTAAAGAACGAGCGTCATTCGGTAAAGTCATCAAACTATAAATTTCGTCCACGAGCTCTTTGAATTCCGGATCTTGATCATTACGTGGCCGCGCTAAATTGACTTCCACTTCAGCACAAATATAACCTGGATCATGCGAGAAAATTAAAATGCGATCGGCTAATAGAATCGCTTCATCAATATTATGCGTCACTAATAGAACGCTCTTGATATTGGTTTTATGTGATTGCCAAATATTAATTAAATCACTACGTAAATTTTCTGCAGTTAACACATCCAAAGAAGAGAAAGGTTCATCCATCAATAGAACCTCAGGATTCACCACCAGGGCGCGTGCAAAACCAACCCGCTGCAACATACCGCCCGATAATTCTTTAGGGTAAGCCGATTCAAAGCCATCTAAACCCACAATATCAATGGTTTCTAGAGCACGTTTTCGCCGCACAAAGCGCGGCATACCTTGCGCCTCAAGGCCTAACTCTACATTTTCTAATACGGTTAACCACGGCATTAAAG
The DNA here is from genome assembly GCA_041689165.1 of Coxiellaceae bacterium. Taxonomy (GTDB): domain Bacteria; phylum Pseudomonadota; class Gammaproteobacteria; order Coxiellales; family Coxiellaceae; genus CAIQCE01. The sequence goes on along the minus strand of JBDNGR010000213.1, from coordinate 4,229 downwards.
CAAAATCTTGAAACACCATGCTCACACCCGGCACCGGTTTATGCACCAGGCTATCGTGATAGTAAACATGACCGGCGGTGGGCTGAATTAAACCTGCTATTGCACGTAATAATGTTGATTTACCAGCACCCGACTTTCCAAGCAGACAAACAATTTCATTTTCATATAAATTAAAATTAACTTGATTAAGCACCAAAAGCTCTTGCGAGCCTGCACGCTTAAATGATTTTTTGACATCGGCAATCTTAATGATTACTTTTTTCTCACTGTTTGCCATGATCTACCTATAATGCTCAACCGCTAAATTATACAAAGGACGCCAGACAACGCGATTAATAACTAAAACATAAACTGACATAACCATAATACCTAAAGCTAACTTCTGGAAGTCACCCACATTCGCCATTTCTGCAATATAAGCACCCAAGCCAACCGCGTGTAAATGAGTGTTACCCCAACTCACCGCCTCAGCAATAATACTGATATTCCAAGCACCGCCTGCCGCTGTCACTAAACCCGTAATATAATAGGGAAAAATGCTCGGTAAAATAAATCGCTTCCACCATAAGACACCTTTCACATTAAACGCACGCGCTGCTTGCTGTAAATTTTTAGGTATTTCACTGGCACCAGCTATCACATTGAACAGCAAATACCATTGCACTCCCAAAATCATTAAAGGCGAAGTCCAGATATTAGGATTAAGATGATTTTTCACAATAAAAAATACGACTATTGGGAACAGTAAATTGGCAGGAAATGCTGCTGCAAATTGCACAATGGGCTGCACCATTTGTGAAGCTTTAGGATTTAAACCAATCCACACTCCGATCGGCACCCAAATAATCGAACTAATTATAATTAGGATGGTAATACGCAAAGTGGTAACAAAACCTAAGAAAAAGACGTGCAAGGTTTCCATAAATGGCACTGTGGAAAAAATAAAGCGTCCCAGTGCCAATACCGAGACCAAAATAGCGACAATCAAAATAAGGCGCCAAAACCAATAACTCCACTGATTCCAGCGCGACTCTACTTGTCGGTGATTTTTTTGCTTCGGCTTAGAGCGAAAAGCACGTAGATGTATGAAGCCATCTATCATTTTACCCATGATTTTCGCACTCTTTACTGCCCAACGCGAATGACGAAATAAATTCAACACCCAGGATTCTGGAAAAATTTCATCTGAAAGTGATTGGTCTTTGAAGCGCTCAATCCATACTAAAAGCGGCCTAAACAACAATTGATCATATAAAGCAATCACAATGAACATGGTTACAATGACATACAGCAGCGCTTCTTTATTAGCACGAGCCACGGCGAGAGCGATATAAGAACCTATGCCCGGAAGCGTAATATTATGGTTATCTACGGTAATTGCTTCTGCAGCGACTAAAAACACCCAGCTCGTAGACATTGAGATCATGCAGTTCCACAGCAAACCTGAAGTCGCAAAAGGCACTTCCACTTTCCAAAATCTCTGCCAAGCCGACAATTGAAATACCGTTGCAACCTCAATGAGGTTTTGTGGAACCGCCCTTAAACTTTGATAAAGACTTAAGGTAATGTTCCACACTTGCGCTGTAAAAATAGCAAAAATGGCAGCACACTCAGGGCCTAATAGACTTCCAGGAAACATCGCAATAAATAAAGTCACTGTAATCGATAAAAAACCCAGAATGGGTACGGACTGCATAACATCAATCAAAGGAATAATGATGCGTTCAGCCGCTTTGCTTTTAGCAGCCCAGGTACCAAAAATAAAAGTGAAAATTAAAGAACAGCCTAAGGCTGCAAACATGCGTAATACGGTGCGCAAAGCATAATAAGGTAAGTACTGAGGCTCAAGACTAATCGGAATCTCTTGACCAACTTCATATTGACCAACCATAGCTTTGGCCGCCCAGGCGAATAAAACCAGAACACCAAGCACCAGAATTAAGGCAATCAAATCTGAGTAATTCGGCACAGATTGTGCCAGTTCTTTTTTGGAATAGGTGAGTTTTTTGGCTGGAATTTCCATTCTATTATACCCAAATCTTCCCTGTTTATTTTTTTAGGACTGATTTACGCGGTCTTTAGCTCAAACCATCGAGTTAGTTGAGCCCGCGCTTGGTCTAAACCAGTATGATCCAAAGAAGAAAATAATTGCAAGCTAATTTGATTGCTATAGGGCTCGAGTGTCGACTGCACTTCTTTGAGTACTTTACGTGCTGCTGAAGCTTTAAGCTTGTCCGCCTTGGTAAGCAAAATATGAATGGGTATTCCACAATCGACGGTCCAATCAATCACTTCACGATCGATCTCTTTGAGAGGATGACGTATATCCATAATGAGCACTAAACCACGCAAGCATTGGCGTGACTGCAAATAGCAATCAATAGTCTTTTCCCAACGCTCTTTGACATTTAGCGGGACTTTGGCATACCCGTAACCCGGCAAATCAGCCAAGCGATGCTCAGGACTAAGCTCAAACAAATTTATCATCTGGGTTCGCCCAGGTGTTTTACTCACTCGCGCCAAGCCTTTAATGCCCGTAATCGCATTAAGAGCACTGGATTTACCCGCATTAGAACGGCCGATGAAGGCGGCCTCATAACCACGGTCTGCCGGAAGTTGCTCAATAGTAGCCGCACTAATCAGAAACTGAGCTTGTTGATAAAATGAAGAAGATGTCATGCCAGTAAAACTCACCATAATAACGAGGCAGGAAGTATAGCACCAATCGCAAAAAGCTCGAAAGAGCCCAGCCATTCCTTCGCTTTTGCGGAATGTCAGAGCTTAAGCCCCTTCAGTAGATTTTTTACTCTGAGACAAAAATACTGCCCTTCATGTACAATACCGCTTTGCCAGTGAGCAGGATACGATCCGCTTTGATTTCAGACTGAATCTTAGCAAACGCGACGACAGCTGTTCTGCCAATAATTTCGTTTTACCTGATTGCGCAGACCAGTAGGGCATTAACTTAATAAACTGGTGTTTCCATAGCGCAGCACAAAGTAATTTAGGACTTATAGCTCTCTTAGTTCGAAGTGCGAACAGCGGCCATTCTAAGTGCTTTGAGATTATGCGGCAATACTTTATTCTTAAACGAACTAGAGCATAGAAATACCACTGCTTTTAGTCCTTAAGGTAACCGTAAAAGGGCGTCCATGTTAGCTAGAAAAAATGCTCTTGCGTTTATATTGCTCACCTTAGCGGTGTTTTCCTGGTCAGGAAACTTTATTTTTGGTCGCTATTTACATGATAGTTTTCCAGCTTTCGGCATCAGCCTGTGGCGCTGGGGAATCGCCTTAAGTATTTTAATTGTTTTTAACATTAGGCATTTGTTCAGTTTCTTTAAAATGATAAAAGCAAATTTCTATAAATTGTTTTTACTGTCTTTATTCAGCGTTATTCTCTGTTCATCATTTCAATATGTGGGTCTGCAGTACACAACCGCCACTGATGCTGGCATTGTTCTGACAACTATGCCCCTATTTATTACTCTGTGCGCAGAAGTAATCTTAAAAGAAAAAACTAAAATCAAACAAAAAATCGGGATAGCTCTAGCTTTTATGGGCGCACTACTCTTGATTACCGAAGGTGAGCTTAAAAGAATCATTCATTTAAGTTTTAACTTCGGTGATCTTATCTTACTAATGACTTCACTCATGTGGGGCATCTACACTTCATTACTTAAGAAATATAAACTACCTTGTACCTCTTGGCAGTTGGTTCAAGCCACCAGCCTGATTGGTTTTCTTTCAATCAGTATTATCTTGATGGGCGAAGGACGTGAACATGTCAAAGCTACTTTTACTCATTTAGACACCATGGCGCTGATTGCATTTTTCTATATGGGAATTTTTGCTTCACTAATAGGTCTCTGGAGCTGGAATCGCGGGGTGGCCATTTTAGGACCGGTTGATGCAGGGATATTTATCTACTTGATGCCAATTTTTACTGGGATATTAGGAACTGTGTTCTTACACGAGCATTTCCATCTTTATCATCTAGTGGGCGGCTTAATAATTGGTAGCGGCGTATACCTAAGCTTAAAAAGCAAGATTGATGCGGCTTAAGATATACCTCTCGTACCTCAAGAGGCGAAGTTTTAAGTTTCAGCTTGCGAGCAGTGGCCCGATGAGGATTGAGCAAAAGCGAAGGAATAGCTGGGCTCTTTCGAGCTTTTGTGATTGACGAAGCGGGCTAATGCGACGTCAAGATGGAACTTACAACTCGCCGCT
>JBDNGR010000212.1:0-2786 GCA_041689165.1 Coxiellaceae bacterium | reverse complement strand
GAACTATATAAGCGCGGTGCGGTGCATATCGTGCACTATGAAAATATCGTGGCACACAATGAAGATGAATTTCAGCGACTCGAAGCCTTCTTGGGTTTCCCAGTCGGGCGCGAAGGTTTCGGTAAGGTGCATTTCGATTTTGACCGTCAAGATGCTACCTATTCGGCGAATTATGGAAAGAAGATTCAGGCACCGACTACGGACTTTAATCAAATCCTGAGCAAACAGCAAATTTCAAAAATAGAGCACCACTTCTCCGGCTACAACGCACAATATAAGTGGTGGGGGGAATAGTGGAGAAATTTATTCTCGTCACTCGCGGAAGAACCGGCTCAACAGCGGTTCTAGATGAACTTAGCAAATCCCGCCGTATTTGCATAACTCAGGAGCTATTTCTTCTCTGGAACTTTACCGAGAATATGCGTAACTATTACAAGCTGCTACTGCCCTTTGATCTATGGAAGCGGCAGGACGGATGGTTGAAGCGGACGTTTTCCAACCATTACAGCGACCCACGGCAGGCGCATCGCTACCTGACGCGCGCCGAAACATTAGCGCGCCGCCAAGGTGCGGCAGGATTTGGCTGGAAGGTGCTAAGCCACCAGTTCGATGAGCGACCATTTCTTAGTGAATTGCTTAAACAACAAGGCTATCGAGCCATTTACCTGAAGCGTAATAGTGTGCGCCAGGTGCTGTCTGGCATGGTGGCCAACCATCGCGGGGTGTATAACAGCCTGGAAAAAGTAGTAGACGAACGCCGTTTCCATATCGATATGGAGAAGTTCAAATGGCTGGTGCAATGGGAACGGGAATGTGTGAAAAAGGATTGTGCCCAACTAGCCGCAAGGGGCTTTGATTTTATAGAGGTTAGTTATGAGGACTTTTGTGCGGATCGCCAAGCCTTTTATAGTCATATTTTCACCTTTCTCAATTTGCCGCTGGAGTCCCCCCCCGAGCGATTTCGTGAAAATGATAGACGATCCAAAATTGGTTATTGAAAATTATGATGAAGTCGTTGCTGCGGCCGCAGAGTTTGGTGAAGTGTTATGAGGCGGCTGAGGCTGAGCCAGGAGCAATCAAGTGACAGTTGGAAGATATAAATCTGCACGTTCTCAAAAAGAACACGCTTTTCAATTAATAGAAGCTGGTGACCTTGATCGAGCGCTAAGGTTAATTCATGATTTCGTAGAGCGCATCATCACTGAGCCATTATGTACTTCGCAGGTTTTTGGCTCTATGGCATTGGATGATCTCTGTCAACTTATTGGGAAAGCCAGCCTCACGCCTATCAAGCTTAATATTTTAGATGCGATACCCAATCAGCGCAACCGCCCAGTGTTCACTTACATTGCCACCAAACTGCAAAAATCAGGTGGACACACCCGGGTAATTGAAGACTTTATCAAGGCTCGACCTGATGCTCAACATATAATTTTATTGACTGGGTTGGAAGGGCGATCAGATACAGATTATTTGATGGATGGATTAGCCAAGCAAGTTAGCCTTGTTATTGAACAACCACCTAAGGGTAGCTACCTACAGCGGTTAACATGGTTGCAAAAACGTCTGCAGGAAATTCAAGCGGAAAATAATTACCTGTTTAATCATCATCAAGATAGTGTTGCAGTGGCAGCCATTGTGCCAGAGATGGGGCTTAAAGCCAGTTTTTATCATCATGGGGATCATCATCTATGCTTGGGGGTGTACCTGAGCCATCTTGAGCACATAGATCCACATCCGATGGGCTACCACCACTGCCGTGATGTACTTGGCATTGATATTGTTTTTATTCCACTCACTGTGGATGACAAAGGTGATCGTCCATTTGAGTTTATTTTTAAAGAAAATGGGTGTCTGACTACATGTACTGTTGGCAGATCAAACAAAATTGAAGTGCCATATTTTGTGAGTTATATGGATGTCGTCCCTGCATTGCTTAAGGTTACAGGGGGCAAACATGTTCATATTGGTCGATTATCGCCTTGGGCACTGTATAAAATTAAGCAAGGCCTGAAACGTAGCGGAGTGTCTCTGGATCGATTTGTTTATATTCCGTGGGTTTCAAGTGTGTGGAAAGCGTTGCATGAGTATCAAATTGATCTCTACATCGCATCTTTTCCATATGGTGGAGGGTTGACGCTTATTGAGGCTATGGGAGCTGGCATTCCAGTTGTGCTTCATAAACATATCTTTTCAAGAGTGCTTAGTGGAATTGATTTGGCGTATCCAGGTGTATTTTATTGGGAAGACCCAAAGCAATTACTTGAGTACTGCGCAACTGTGTCGGTTGCCGCTCTTAAAGACCATGGGCGTTTGGCGCGCAAGCATTATGAGCAATTTCATCGGCGAGAAATTTTAGAAGATACTTTAGTTAATTCAACCTATTTAGAAGCGCCAGAAAATATCATAAAAAGTTTCAATCCGCAGACGGATGAATGGGCGTTGTGGATGGAAAGTCAGTTGACTTTCAAGCGAGTGGTTTCATGTGGCATTTATCGTCTGCTTAGACGTCTTAGAGCTAAATTTTTTAGTGGAGAATGAGATTCGTAGAGTGCCATTTTTTAATTTTATTTAACTATAAGCAGATGAAAGTGCTAATTGAATAGTAACGTTACAGTCCCTGTAGGTAATAACTTTGATTTATTACGCGTGTTATTTGCGGGAGTTGTATTCTTAGTACATGCTTATGTGCTTTCTGACAGCTTAATGTTGCGACCACTGGCAGTGTTTTTATCTTCCGAAATCGCAGTTAGATCCTTCTTTAGTACTGAGTGGTTTTCTTATTT
>JBDNGR010000211.1:0-6541 GCA_041689165.1 Coxiellaceae bacterium | reverse complement strand
GCAAACTGAAACTTAAAACTTCGCATCTCGAAATACGGGAGCTATAGTGCGAGGACCTTTTGCTACGATTCTATCTGTCATTTTTAGGTTAAACCAACTTCCTAAAGATCAAGCTTCCATTAGTTCCACCAAAACCAAAAGAATTAGATAACACCGTGCTCATTTCCATTCTACGCGCCTGATGCGGAACGAAATCTAAATCGCATTCAGGGCCCGGGTTATCTAAATTAATGGTAGCCGGAGCTACTTGGTCACGTAGCGATAGCACTGAAAAAATAGCTTCAACAGCACCAGCAGCTCCTAGCAAGTGCCCCGTCATCGATTTTGTTGAGCTAACAGGAATTTTGTAAGCATGCGCACCAAAAGTTTTTTTTATGGCACGCGTTTCTACTAAATCACCGACTGGAGTAGATGTTCCATGCGCATTGATATAATCAATTTCGTGTGCGGCGATTCCAGCGTCGACCAAAGCGGCTTCCATAGAGCGTGCCGCCCCGTCGCCATCTTCAGGTGGAGAAGTCATATGATGCGCATCGCCACTCATGCCAAAACCAATTAATTCAGCATAAATTTTGGCGCCACGTCTACGCGCATGCTCTAATTCTTCGAGCACCATAATACCGGCACCTTCACCCATAATAAAACCATCGCGATCTTTATCCCACGGCCGACATGCCAACTCAGGTGCATCATTACGCGCTGATAATGCACGTGCTGCAATAAAGCCACCGACTGCTAAAGGAGTCGTAGCCATTTCAGTACCACCAGCCACCATCAAATCAGCACTGCCATGCTGAATTATGCGTGCCGCCTGTCCAATATTGTGCGCACCTGTTGTACAAGCGGTGACAATTGAAATGTTGGGACCTTTCAGCGAATATTTCATTGAAATTAATCCCGGCGCCATACTAATGATGCCACCTGGAATGAAGAAGGGAGAAATTTTACGCGGACCACCCTTAATAGAGTCGTGTAGCGTATTTTCGATAGTCGGAAAACCACCTAATCCGGCTGCAACAGCAACGCCAGAACGAAAAGCATTCTCTTCGTTGCTGACAAAGCCCGCGTCTTGCAGAGCTTCAGCTGCAGCGACAGCGGCGAACTGAATAAAAGCTTCGATGCGTCGCGCTTCTCTGGAGTTAATTCTGGAATTAAGAATAGTGCTGGGGTCAAAATTGCGTATTTCGGCAGCAATCTTGGTAGCAAAGTTTGTGGTATCAAATCGAGTTAAATAACTCACACCACTTTTAGATTGAAGGATGGCCTCCCAGGTGTTTGGAACATCGTTAGCCAAAGGCGTAACGGCTCCCACACCTGTAATAACCACCCTTCGTTTTTTCAAACTCAGTCTCTTCGGGCCTGTTGACATTTGCTATCCCAGCTGCAAATTAAGCGTGATTTGCCCAAGTAGGGCCTCATTTTAGTTAAATAGCCGTGCTATTAGGCCTCAAATGAGACCCTATTTGTCCTAAATCATCTCTATTTTCGCCATGCGAAAGCAAAGGCCAACAGGCACTCATGATCATTCTTGAACATGAGCCTCAAGATAGTTAATCGCATCCTGTACAGTTGCGATTTTCTCAGCCATTTCATCAGGAATTTCTACATTAAATTCATCTTCAAAGGCCATCACTAACTCAACTGTATCCAGAGAGTCTGCTCCTAGATCATCGGTGAAATGTGCGTCATTTCTAACATCACTTTCTTTAACACCTAATTGATCTACAATAATCTTCTTCACTCGTTCTGCTATAGTCGCCATAGACTCTTCCTCGTTAAGTTAATACTAAGCCCAATTCAAGGCTCATAGATTTTATTTGAATACTGCTAAGTTGCAAGCTTAATATAGGGTTTGTTGAATGTGATCGCTCTGTAAAAAACAGGCCGAAGACGAGTTGCGTTGTAGGGGCGGGGCCCTGTCCCCGCCCTCTCTGAAATAACATCGGTGTACAGTTGAGATGGCAACCAGCCAGTATTCACAAAAGGGTTGCCCCTACAAGTTCTTCGTAGAAAGTTTCGTGTAAATGTACCTAAATAATTTCGGATGTTGGACAGTTACCTAAAAACCCATAAACATTCCGCCATTCACATGCAAGGTCGACCCTGTCACATAACGCGCTTGGTCGGACGCCAAGAATGCCACCGCATTAGCTATGTCCTGCGGTTGGCCAACATGACCCATTGGGATCTTATCGCTAATCATTTGTTGTTGCTTTTCATTTAATTGGCGTGTCATATCCGTATCGATGAAGCCGGGTGCGACGCAATTAGCTGTAATGCCATAACCGGCTACTTCTAAGGCAATGCTTTTGGTAAACGCCACCACACCCGCTTTAGCCGCTGTGTAATTAACTTGGCCAATGTTGCCAGTAAAAGCGACCACCGAAGCAATGTTAATGATTCTGCCCCAACGTGCTTTAGCCATCGGCTTTAGGCAGGCTTTGGTAACACGGAAAACGGCATTAAGATTGGTATCAATCACTTCATCCCATTGTTCAGTTTTCATAAGTAGCAATATCTTGTCACGAGTAATAGCCGCATTGTTAACTAGTATTGCTGGCGCGTTTCCTTGCTCAGTCACAATACGCTCGAGCAGTTGTTTGACTGCTTCGCGATCGCAGACATTCAGTACAGATGCCATAACCTCAAAACCGGCTTCTTTAAAACTATGGTTAATGCGCTCCACCCCTTCAGCTGAGGTGGCTGTAGCAACAACCTTAGCCCCCATGCTTGCTAATTCAAGGGCAATTGCTTGGCCAATACCGCGCGTTGCACCAGTAATTAAGGAAATTTTATTTTCTAGTTTGTGTTCTGGTTTGCGTTCAGTAGCCATGAAACTCTCCTTGCGATAGGAATAGATTTATAAACTTAACGCTTCATTTAATGAAGTTGAGTCATTGATTGAATAGGTTTTAACTGTAGTGATACGTTTATTTAAACCCGCTAAAACTTTGCCGGGCCCGCATTCTAAAATAAGCTCGATACCTTGTCCGGCAAATAGCTGAATGGTTTCTACCAAACGCACGGGACTCACCAATTGCTCAAGCAAGCGCGACCGAATTGATTGCGGTTCATCATGACTTGACATATCAGCATTATGCAATACCGGGATTGTGGGGGCTTTAAATTCAGCTCGCGCCAAATCGTGCTTAAAAGCCTGTGCCGCGGTGTCCATCAATGCACAATGCGAAGGCACACTCACCGGTAAAATCTTAGCAAATTTTGCGCCCTCAGCTTGCGCCAAAGCAACAACCTGCTCAACGGCGGCAGTTTGACCCGCAATCACCGTTTGACCTATAGAATTATAATTCGCAGGACTGACCACCCCATAGCTTTCCGATTTAGCACAAAGCTCAGCGACCACCGGCATATCTAAGCCCACAATAGCAGCCATGGCTCCTTCACCCGGGGACACCGCCTCTTGCATATAACGACCACGCGCCGCCACTAAAGCCAGCGCATCTTCAAAGGAAACAGCATTTGCACAAACCAAAGCGCTGTATTCACCCAAGCTGTGACCCGCCATAATTTCTGGCTTGGGCCCACCTGCGGCTAACCAACATTCCCAAACGGCCACATCTGCAGTCAGTAAGGCGGGCTGCGTATATTCAGTCTGATCTAGTTTATTCTCAGAATTTACTTGAACTAAACTCCATAAGTCATAGCCCAGCTGGGTGCTTGCTTTATCGAAGAGAGACTTTACCTGAGGATAATACTCAGCTAGTTCACTCAGCATTCCGACGCTTTGCGACCCTTGACCTGGAAACACCATTGCGAAATTTGTGATCATTGTGACTCCTTTACAAATCAGGCTCAGCCACATCAGCCGCCGTATCAAAAGCGCAGCCTAAATGCGCTTGAATGAGCTGTGGGATATTTTTTTCGGCTTCTAACATGGCTTCTTTAATGGCTACTGCAAATGCAATTCGGTCAGCACTGCCGTGGCTTTTAATTACGGTGCCACGCAAGCCCAACAAAGTAGCGCCATTGTAACGGCGCGGGTCCAAGCGCTGGCGCAAACGCATTAGGATGGGATAGCAGATAAAAGCGATCAGCCGAGTCCACCACGTCCGCATAAACTCTTCTTTGGCGAATTGGCTGACAAGCTTAGATGTTCCCTCACAGGTTTTGAGCATTACATTGCCCACAAAACCATCGCAAACCACAATATCCGCGCCACCGCGAAAGACATCATCACCCTCGATATAACCGATATAATTAATATCCGGGTTTTGACTGACTAATTCCGCCGTCTTTTTAACAATCTCGTTGCCTTTAATTTGTTCTTCGCCGATGTTTAAGATCGCCAAGCTCGGATTGGAATTGGTGCCAACGGCTTTGGTCGCAATCGAACCCATTACTGCAAATTGATAAAGCTGCTCAGGGGTAGAATCGACATTCGCGCCTAAATCCAAAATACGTACTTCACGACCGCTACGAGTCGGTAAAACAGCCATAATGGCAGGGCGGTCAATACCGGGTAAAGTTTTAAGGATAAAGCGAGCTGTTGCCATTAAAGCCCCGGTATTTCCGGCACTTACACAAGCTTGTGCACGCCCTTCTTTAACGAGTTTAATAGCCACACGCATGGAAGAATCGCGCTTAGTGCGTAAAGCCACGGCCACCGATTCTTCCATGGTAATAACTTCAGAAGCATGTTTGATTTCAAGTCGTGAGCGCAAAGAACTTTGAGCCACTAATGGCTCAAGTACTTCTTGCTGACCAACGAGAATAAGCCTGAGCTCAGGATAATTTTCTAAAACCATCAAAGCTGCAGATACAGCCACCTTAGGACCAAGATCTGAGCCCATTGCATCCACTGCGATTGTGATTGGCATAGTGACTATTCTTATTCTTCGTCAGTGCTTTCTTTAACTTTGATGACCTGACGACCACGATAAAAACCATCTTTAGTCATGTTGTGACGACGATGAACTTCACCTGTAGTAGGATCAGTGGAGAGACACTCTGGACTGAGTGCATCATGAGCACGACGCATATCGCGACGAGAACGGGATTTACGACCTTGTTGAACTGCCATTTTTTACCTCTATCTAATGTAATTCCATGCATTCGCCATCCGGATGTTTTGCAAACATAGGCAATGCCAATATGATTTCTTCCTGGACCAAATCAATTAATTGAACCATGCGATCTTCATTTACCAGCAGTGGCTCATAAGGAGCCGCCACTAGATCAGCCTGCGCACCATTCAACACGGCTTGTAAATGCGTTTCGGTTACCAAATGCTCCTGAAACTCCTGACCACAACGTTGACAAGTCAGCGGCACACTCACCTTAACTTGACCATCAATACGTACCTTTCGATCCGCGCCTTGACTAAACTCTAAATGGTACTCAGCATGGCCTTCCAAGTTATTCAACATGGGGGCTAGAGCACTCATTTGACTAAGGCCACGCTACCTTTGAGCTCTGCACTTTGTTTCGCCAAAGTATAGGGATTAATCAGCTTCAAAGGGGCTTCTTTCATAGACCGCGCATCTTATCGGGATGGGAGGGGGGTGTCAATTTAGTTATCGGAGAAATCCCTGCTGCGGCATGGGCAACAGGGTTGGTGTGTAATAGCCTAAAGCTTTAAAGGAACACTAGCACCATAACCTGTGGAATCAAGCGCAACTCCTCCCTTAACGGCAGGGGCCGATGCAAGAGCTGTTGGATCAACTTTAGAGGTGGCCCTTACCAAGGCAACTTTGGCGGCTACGCCACTCGCGCCCGCAACTCCGTGGGACGGCACTACCGGAGCAGGTACTACCTTATTATTTGTAAAAAAACACTCATACATATTTGCTACCAAACCACTCGTGAACAGTAAAAGAGCAATCCCTACAAAACCGATAGCGATATACAGTGGAGGTGTTACAGCCATAAAACCTGCCGCGTGAAAGACAGCCCACCCCACCTCTCTACTAATATACCTCTCGTACCCCAAGCGGCGAGTTGTAAGTTCCATCTTGACGTCGCATTAGCCCGCTTCGTCAATCACAAAAACTCGAAAGAGCCCAGCTATTCCTTCGCTTTTACTCAATCCTCATCGGGCCACTGCTCGCAAGCTGAAACTTAAAACTTCGCATCTTGAGGTACGAGAGGTATAGATAGCATGCCGATCATGCCAAAAGTTATGCCTAAAGACATAAAAATCAGGCCCATCGAAGTCAAGAGGCTCACCTGTTGCATAACGGACGTTTGACTATCAAGCTTAGCTTTATTATTAACAGGCATTTTCTTGTCCTTATTAGCAGTTTAGTTATTCAATCTTAATTGAGGGGGACTTTTCAGCTTCATCAGTATTTTTTGTAGATCTTCTTCAAGTGGAGCTTCAAATTTGAACTCTTGCTCCTCGAGCTTAAATTGCAGGCTTGCTGCGTGTAAAAACAAACGTTTCAAACCCAGCTTACGCAGTTCTTTGTTAAAAGTCTCATCACCGTATTTACTATCTCCCGCCAAAGGATGGCCTGCATGGGTGGCATGAACGCGAATTTGATGCGTTCGCCCAGTAACGGGAATAGCTTCGACTAAAGTT
>JBDNGR010000210.1:0-6115 GCA_041689165.1 Coxiellaceae bacterium | reverse complement strand
TTAAGTCAATTTTACTGATAAGAACAGTGATGGGAATATTGCGTTTTAGATTCTGTAGGACGAGTAGTTGCTCTCTAATTTTTTTTATTAAATTGTTGTTGGGTTCGTCAATTTGACATAAGGCTGGTAAATCGATTACCAGTAATATGCCGCTAAAAGGTTGTTGTGCTCGATAAGAGTGAGTGAGTCGAAGTAAATGTTTCCAAAGGGATGCGTTGATTCGATTATTAGTTTCAGGAAAAGTATATTCACCCTCTACATCGAGAAAAATTGCTTGCTCGCTGAGATACCAGTGCCAGGGTGTATCGGGGTTGCTTAGGTTTGCATCGATGAGATTCAGATGAGCTTCTTTTAATAAAGCACTTTTGCCAGAGTCTTTATCACCAAGCAGTAAAATCCAAGGACGTTGGTAACGTGCACGTAGACGGCGCGGCTTGGAGCGATGGATAGCAGCAAGCGCTTGTGCAAAAGAAACTTTTAAATGATTTAAACCATCTTGATGTAAAGATTGAGTTTTTAAAGCGGCGGATTGTTCTGGTACAGATTGCAGTAGATGATACACACCATAAAAGAGCCAGATAACAACCAGTGCAATACTACTCAGTAATTCAAAATCAGGAGAGGGAAGGCTTAGCTTGTACTGCTCAGCTAATAAAGGCCCTAAATGCCAAATAAAAACTAGCGCGACTAGGGTTAAAATGATTCTGGCATTAAAGATGGTTTTTCTTAAAAATAGAAAAAATTTTCTCATGAGTCTACGCTTAAAGTTTTTAGGGTTTCAGTGAGGGGTTGGGTGAGCTCTTGTAAGTGTTTATGATAAGGCCAATAAATCGCTGCTAGTATCATGAGACCAAATGAAAGGGTGAGCCACACAGGTGGTAAATGCCAGCGTAATACTTTTTTCGAAGCTGTGCTGGTTTGGTTAGCAATCGCAAGTTTTCGACAAGGTTCTCCACGGTGTTGGCGAATCAATTCGTATAAATTATCGAGTAAAGATACAATTTCATCATGACCATTGCGCTGGCCGCGATATTTTCCTTCTAAACCAAAACTAAAGCATAAATAAAATAATTCAATGAGATCAAAATAAAGAATGGGGTCAGCAAGGCTACGTTCTAAAATATAAAAGCAACGCTCACTGCCATCGCTTTCATTTTGGAAGTTGCGTAATAAATTGTTTTCTTTCCAGCTAGAGTGTTCACCCCAAGAAGAGTGCTGAATGGTTTCATCAATTAATGAGCAGAGTAAGTAACGACCTGCAATCACCACTTGTGCTTTGTAGCCTAAGGATTGGGCTCGATATTCAAAGGCTTTGACTTCATGACATAGCTGCTCATAAAGCATATTTAAGTCGGGTGCCGTGCTTAGCTCTCCTAAGCGTGTGGCTAAGCTCAAAAGTGGTGATGCAGTTGCTACTAAAGGGTTAACGGTACGATTGACATTAAATACGTGTGAGTGCAGTCGATTGGGCCCACTGAAAACTGCACGTTTAAGAGTGCTTGAGCTTAAGCCTGTTAAGCTATGCGAATCTTCTTTAGTGTTAGTAACTGAAATTTGCTGGTTTTTATGAATGAGTGATTGAGCTTCATTTTCCAATACCGCATAGGGGCTGGCGCTAAGCTCCGAGTCATCGAGGGTAGGCACATCATTCATAAGTCTTTAGTCCTTTGCTAGACCTTGAAAGTATAACTGGTATTAGGGGGTGGTGCGAGGCTGCCAGATTGCTTACCCCAGTTGAAAAAAGAGAGAGTCATTGCTGGCTGGCTGTGCGAATAGCTGCCTGAATAGCTGGGTTGTTGATGATTGACGGCACTCAGTAATTGCCTGTTTTCGTATAAAGCTAGCAATAATAAATATCAAAGCGCTGAGGTTAATCAGAATGTGTACGAGTATGTGGGTCAGCCATGCAAGCTCCAGGGGCAATACCTAGGATGGTTATGCCGCTAGCAAGGGCGAGTAGGGCGCAGGCATCGGCAATGCGGATACGGCTCCGCAAAAGGGCCTGAGTTGCTCTCATTCATAGTGCCCTCTGTTTATTGTGGAAGCTTAGCAATGGCTCGATAACCGATATCAGAACGATAAAAACTATCTGACCACGAGATCAGCTGACAAGCTTGATAAGCGGTTTTTTGTGCGTCTTTGATGTCATTACCGAGGGCTGTGACACAGAGTACCCGTCCACCTTGGCTCAGAATTTCATCTCCCTCAGCTTTGGTACCAGCATGGAATACTTTAACATTATTTAACAAAGCAGCTTTGGCCAGGCCTTCAATCCTGTATCCACTGAAATAACTGCCGGGATAACCTCCGGAACACATCACTACGCCGAGAGCGGGTCTTGGGTCCCATTCGATTTCACATTTGTCTAGTTGGCCTTCGAGAGCCCTTAGGCATAAGTCTATAAGATCTGTTTTAAGCCGCATCAAAATGGGCTGGGTTTCTGGATCTCCCAGGCGACAGTTGTATTCTAAAACTCGAGGATTGCCTTGGCTGTCGATCATAAGACCTGCATACAGAAATCCTTTGTACGGCATGCCGCGGCCTGCTAGAGCGGCAACAGTGGGTTCGATGATTTGATGTAAGATCTTGTGTTCTAAAGCGGCATCAAGCAAGGGAGATGGCGAATAGGCGCCCATACCACCTGTATTAGGACCAAGGTCTTGGTTATCGCGTCGCTTATGGTCTTGAGAGCTGGCTAAAGCCTGAATGTGTTGACCATCGACTATAACGATAAAGCTGAGTTCTTCCCCGGCTAAAAACTCTTCAATCACGATAGCATCGCTGGCTGAGCCAAAGGCATGGTCTTGTAGCATGCTATCAATGGTGGCTAGGGCTGCTTCTTGAGTTTGGGCAATGACTACACCTTTACCTTGAGCTAGGCCATCTGCCTTGATCACAATCGGCATAGCTTGGGTCAGAATATACTGACGTGCTTTTTCGGCGTTGGTGAAACTTGCAAAGGCTGCAGTAGGAATATGATGTTTCTGCATAAATTCTTTGCTGAACACTTTAGAGCTTTCAAGTTGGGCTGCAGCTTGGCTTGGACCAAAGCACGCGATGCCTGCGTCGCTGAATTGGTCGCTGATACCCAGGCTTAAGGCTATTTCAGGTCCTACAATGCATAAATCCACTTTTTGTTTTAAGGCAAAGGCCTTTAACTCAGCGATATCATGAGCGGCGATGGGGAGATTGGTCACCTTATTTTCTTGAGCGGTGCCCGCATTGCCGGGAGCTACCCATATTTGAGCAACGCGTGGAGATTGGGCCACTTTCCAGGCTAAAGCATGCTCGCGACCACCACCACCAACAATAAGAATGCGCATCATGTTTCCTCAAAAGTTTAGGGGGTCGCAGTGTACTAAAAGTACAGTGCTTTATATACCCATCGCACTTCAAGATGCGAAGCTAGGCTTCCACCTTAAGTCGCATTTGAGGCGTTCTTCAATCACAAAAAGCTCAAAATAGAACAACTATTCTTCGCCTTTTGTTCAATCAGAATGCCTCAAGTTCTCGCAAGCAGAAACTTAAAAATTCGCATCTCAAGGGTCGAGAGGTATATGCCCTGATATAAAGCTTGCTTAGTTTGGGGTTTTAACGCTAAAAGCGGCCGTTTTTAGGATAGTAGATGGCAGGAAGTCAGATAAAAAACCCCGGGCAAGCCGGGGTTTAAAGAGTCAAATAGAAACTATTACTCAGACTTAGCGCAGCAACGAAGCGCACTCACGAGTTCATAAACACCCGCTAAACCTACTAGGATGTAAACAGCTCGAGCAGCTTGAGTCATTTCACCAAATAACAATTTAACAAGGTCTAAGTCCATCAAGCCGACTAGTCCCCAGTTGACTGCGCCCACAACAACTAAAATAAGCGCAACCCAGTTAAGTACTCCAGATTTTTTCATTATGATCTCTCCGTGATAATTCTGCCTTGCAGCAGAGGTTTAAAAAACAAAATAAACTTCGCGGTCCAATCTCGACTTCGCATGTGTACTACGTACCCAAGATCAGCCAGATATGATATAGAAATATCATTGAGAATCATAGAGCTTATGCGAGCTATGGTGGGGATGTAATGGCACGCGTTTGAGTTTGCATGGGCGCCTCTTGTGGATAGTTGGGTGGGGTCTTCTCAACTACATATAAATGCCATTTACCACACATGCACCCAACGGAAAGAGGGCAGGCACCCGATTTACACACCAGAGCCTGCCCATCAAACGTCGCTTGGGCTGTAGGGGCAATACTTGTGTGGGTATTGGGTGGGGGTTTTCTCAACTACACATCAATGCCATTTACTACACATACACCCAACGGAAAGAGGGCGGGCACCCGATTTACACACCAGAGCCTGCCCCTATAAGACCGTGGTTAATTCAAAATTGTAAGCAGAATCGTTATCGGATGTTGGGCGGCACATGCTCGCGGACTCGCAAGCTCAGCCCAAGCAACTGTTTTGAAGCTTGAGCTTCAAGACGGTTGCTACATCCAGCATCGGTGATTATTCGGAGAAGGCGGCATCCAGCTAGGGTTTAATGCCTGAAGTGTCGAATGCCAGTCATAACCATTGCGATGCCCGCTTTATTCGCAGCGGCGATTACTTCTGCATCGTTCTTGGAACCACCTGGCTGAATGATAGCGCTCACACCGGCATTGATAGCCACTTCGAGGCCATCAGCAAAAGGGAAGAAGGCATCAGACGCCATGACAGCGCCTTTCAGTTCGAGGCCTGCTCGTTGTGCTTTTAGAATGGCAATCTCAGCACTAAATACTCGACTACATTGTCCCGCACCGATGCCCAAAGTAGAACCATTTTTGGCATAGACTATCGCATTCGATTTGGTCCATTTAACGACTTTCCACGCGAAGAGCAAATCCTTTAATTCTTCAGGAGTGGGCGCGCGTTCGGTTACCAGCTGTAAGCTTGTTGGATCGAGATTTAATTGATCGCGCTCTTGCAGTAATAAGCCGCCACTGATGGAGTGATGAGAGAGTGCTTTTGCATTCTGATTCGTTTTGTAGCAAAGCATTCGAAGATTAGCTTTGCTTTGCAGTAAGTGTAAAACATCATTGTCGACACTCGGCGCTAAGATAACTTCAACAAATTGCTGCGCTAGAATGACTTCAACAGTCAGATAATTTAAGGGCGTGTTGAAAGCGATAATGCCGCCAAAGGCCGAGCTTGAATCGGTAGCATAAGCATTTTGATAGGCATCGAGTTGGTTGGAAGCTTGCGCCACACCGCAGGGTGATGCGTGTTTTACAATGACACAAGCTGAAGAGTTTACCCCTAAGTCTTGTACGCAGTTTAAAGCCGCATCTGCATCAATCAGATTATTAAATGAAAGCTCTTTGCCCTGCAGTTGTTCAGCATGAGCGAGCCCACTATTGCTTTGGTCTTGATAGCACGCAGCTTGCTGATGTGGATTTTCGCCATAGCGTAAATCCATTTTTTTGGTGAAGTAGCTTTGGTAAGTGTTGGGAAAAAGAGTTTGGTCTTGAGAGTTATCTAAACCATTTAAGTAATGCGCAATGACACCATCATAATGAGAAAGATAGGTAAAGATTTTTTGTGCTAACTGGCACCGTGTTTTGAGGGTGGTATTACCAGACTGTGTTAGCTCGGCAAGTACTAGATCATAATCATTAGGATCAACGATAGCAGTCACAGCGGCATGATTTTTAGCGGCACCACGTAATAAGGTAGGGCCACCAATATCAATATTTTCGATAGCCTGTTCTGCCGTGCAGTTAGGATTCAGGATGGTTTGTTCGAATGGATAAAGATTAACGATTACTAAATCGATAGTGCTGAGCTGTTGTTCCGCTAGTATCGCTTCATCAACACCGCGTCGTGCCAAAATCCCGGCGTGGATTTTATGATGTAAGGTCTTATCTCGCCCACCCATCATTTCGGGAAGGCCTGTGTATTCCGAGATTTCGGTAATCGATAGACCATTTGCGCTTAAATATTCGGCTGTGCGACCTGTGGCTAGCAGACGAATATTAAGCTTGCTTAATGCTTCAGCAAAAGGCAGTAATTTAGTTTTGTCAGAAACACTAATGAGGGCGGTTTGAATTTTGGTATTCGAAACACTCATTAGTCTAAATTGTATTGG
>JBDNGR010000209.1:0-2273 GCA_041689165.1 Coxiellaceae bacterium | reverse complement strand
CCGCTAAATTAATTTAAGGAAATCGACCTAAAATACCCGATTGTTCAATCGCTAAGCGCACCGAACAGGGCACCTCCACTTGCAGACTTTCAACAAACTGTTGTTGCTCACCGATATAAACCAAACTAAGTTCCATGCGCGCCAAACAACTGTTGCGCGCGTTTACAAAATACATCAACTAAACTATTGGCTACTTGATGAAAAACCGGTGAGAAAAGCACTGCCAACCAGCTTGAGGAAAATTCAAATTCAAGATCTAAGCAAACCTGACAGCCTGTTGGTTCTGCAAGAAAACGCCAATGGCCTTCTAAATGTTTGAAGGGACCATTCACCAAACGCAGTTCAATCAGATCATAGGGTTGCAAATGATTGCGTGTCGTAAATGACTTTTTAATGGCACCTTGCGCCAAGCAAAGCTCAGCCTCAACTGTTTCAGTAGAACGATGCAATACTTTAGCTGAGTGACACCATGGAATAAATTCGGGATACAATTCAACACGATTCACTAGTTCATACATTTGTTGCTGGCTGTAAGATACCAGTGCGGATTTTTTAATATGGGCCATGTATACCCTTAAGTTGCCAGTTGCAGCTTCAATCTTAGCGCACTATACCTCTCGCCAAGTGTTAATTCGGCTGCTAGTATAGCCCGAATTATGGCTAAGAAAAAACCATCCCAGCCCAGCTTGATCGCGGATAATAGAAAATCACGTCATGATTATCATTTAGAGGACTTTTTCGAAGCAGGCTTAGTTCTGAATGGCTGGGAAGTGAAAAGTCTACGAGCCGGGCGGGGTCAGCTAAAGGAAAGTTATGTCATCATCAAAGAGGGTGAAGCCTGGTTGATTGGTGCACACATTTCCGCTCTAGAAACTGCTTCAACTCATATTGATCCCGATCCCCTACGTACTCGCAAATTACTGTTAAATGAACGCGAGCTAGCCAAACTGCAAGTGGCTACCCACCAAGATGGATATACAATTGTACCGGTTAATTTTCATTGGAAAAAAAATCGCGTCAAGCTTGAAATTGCTTTAGCCAAAGGTAAAAAACAACACGATAAACGTGCAGCTGATAAGAATCGTGATTGGCAACGCGAAAAACAACGTTTATTGAACAAATAGCGTCTCTTGTACAAATAAGGAAGTAACAATGAATCCCATTCAAAAGCTCATTGAAGGTTACAAAGAATTCAAACAACATTATTACAAAGAACATACCTATCTTTTCGAAAATTTAGTCGCAAATGGCCAATCCCCCAAAGTTATGATGATTGCGTGTTGTGACTCACGAGTTGATCCTTCTATCGTAACGGAAAGCCTACTCGGTGAATTATTTGTAGTGCGCAATGTGGCGAATTTAGTGCCACCTTGCGACCATAATCCACACTCTCACCAGCACAGCACCAGTTCCGCCATAGAATTTGCGGTACGGAGCCTTAAGGTAGAACACATTATTATCTTCGGTCATCGCTATTGTGGTGGTATTCAAGCCCTGATGAGTCGTGATTCAAGCCCCCGCCCCAGCACTTTCATTGATGCATGGATAGATATTGCCGAACCTGCGCGCCAAGCTGTTTTAGCAGAATACCCTGATTTAGATGCCATTGAACAAGCCCACCGTTGCGAGGAGCGCGCGCCCTTAATCTCACTTAGAAATCTGCTCTCATTTCCCTGGGTTGCAGAAAAAGTCGCTCATAAAAAGCTCCAACTACACGTTTGGTACTTTGACTTGCAAGAGGGTTGTATTCGATACTACGACCACAATTTAGGTCAGTATCAGGAGCTGGTTTAAAACTGAACAACACTATCGCTGAACTGGGATTGCGCGCATGAGGTTTCAGCTATTCCCACCAACTTGAACGAGAATCACTGATGTTCTGTAATGATGGTCTATACCCATCGTACTACGAGATGCGAAGCTAGGGTTTCAGATTGCAAGAAGTTGCGGCGTTCTGATTGAGCAAAAGCGAAGGAATAAAGTGGGGCTCTTTCGGGCTTTTTCGATTGAGGAAGCGGGCTAATGCGACGTCAAGATGAAGCTTACAACTCGCCGCTTGGGGTACGAAAGGTATATAATGATGGGCAGTCTTTTTAAAACTAAGGAGCCAGAAGCATGAAATCTGCCCTCGAACATTTTTATAGTCGTATTCAGCCTTTCGCCATCTGCTTAATGGCGGCCTGCTTTTATTTCTACGAATTTGCTCAACGCGTACTTCCCAGCGCCATGCAAAATGAGTTGATGCAGGCTTTTCATATTGGAGCACAAGGGCT
>JBDNGR010000208.1:0-2978 GCA_041689165.1 Coxiellaceae bacterium | reverse complement strand
TTAGCACCAGAACGCTTGCCCACCAGAACATGATGCACTGCATCATGATGGTAGTAATCGTTTTTCAATGCCGTCACGTGCAAGAGGCCTTCCACATAAATTTCTTTCAACTCAACAAAAACACCAAAGCCGGTAACATCAGCAATAACGCCTGCGAACTCCTGGCCGATTTTATTCTTCATGTAATCACACTTCAGCCAATCTAACGCATCACGCGTAGCACGATCGGCACGTCGTTCAGTCATTGAAAAATGCTGACCTAATTCCAACATGCGAGTGGGAGTGTAAGGGAATTGCTTTGGGTTCTTATCATGTAAAACATGCTTAATCGCACGATGTAATAACAAATCCGGATAACGGCGGATGGGTGAGGTAAAATGACAGTAGCCATCAAAAGCCAAACCAAAATGTCCCCTATTAGTAGGCGAATAGTGTGCCTGCCTTAATGAACGCAGCAACACTGTTTGCAACAAATGAGCATCAGCACGTTTTTGAATACGCTTTAGTAATGCGCCATAATCGAGTGCTGTAGGGCTATCGCCACCACCCAAACGCAGACTAAAGGCCTGCATGAAATCACGAAGTGAGCTGAGCTTTTGCTCATCTGGTAATTCGTGATTACGGTATAAAGCTTCAATTTTAGCTTTTTGTACAAACTGTGATGCACTAACGTTGGCGATGAGCATCATTTCTTCAATCAAACGATGTGCCTCATTGCGCAGCGTGGGCACAATACGTTCGATTTTGCCGTTTTTATCAAAAAGAACACGCGTCTCAACCGTATCGAAATCAATTGCACCACGTACTTCACGTTGCTTTAATAATTTTTTATATAAGCTGTGTAAGCGCTTTAAATGCGGCATTACAAACTTTAAGTCCGCCAGGGGCTCGGTGTTTTCTAAAAATCCGGCCACTTGGGTATAGGTTAAACGTGCATGTGAATGAATAACGGCTTCACAAAAGCGATGCGATTTTGCAAAGCCATCAGCATTCAACGTCATTTCACAAACCATCGCCAAGCGATCAACTTTAGGACGCAATGAACATAATTCATTGGACAGAATCTCTGGTAACATTGGAATAACTTTAGAAGGGAAATAAACAGAATTGCCACGCTGAATAGCCTCTAAATCAAGCGCTGATTCAGGTTTGACATAATGCGCCACATCGGCAATCGCCACATATAACTTCCAACCACCCTCTGGCAAAGTTTCACAATAAACGGCATCGTCAAAATCACGCGCATCTTCACCGTCTATGGTTACAAAGGCTAAATTGCGTAAATCTTCTCGATTTTCATAATCTCCTGCTGGCAATTCAGGAACAATCTTAGCTGACTCTTGAATCAAAGCTTCAGGCCATTCAAAAGGTAAATGATAGGAGCGAATCGCTAGCTCAACTTCAATACCAGAAGTTAAATAATCTCCTAAGAGTTTAGTCACTCTGCCCGTGGGTTGTCGTCTAAGCGTGGGCTGAGTCAGAATTTCAACTTCAACAAACTGACCAGGCTTAGCACCATGGGTTTCATCGAGCGGAATGATAATATCCTGGGTCATCGCTTTATTATCAGGACTGACAAATGCTACGGCGCCTTCTATGAAATAACGCCCTACAGTAAATTGGGTATTGTGTTCTAAGACTTCGACTACCACACCCTCACGGCGCTGTCTGGCATCAACACCGGTGACTCGCACCAGCACTCGATCATCACTAAAGACACCACGCATTTGGCGTGCCGATAGAAAGATGTCTTTGCCACCCTCATCGGGAATTACAAAGCCAAAACCATCGCGATGCCCGGACACGCGACCTTTAATCAAATCCATTTCATCGACCAAGGCATAACTACCACGACGATTACTCATTAATTGGCCATCACGCTCCATCGCTTTTAAACGACGGCGGATACCTTCATGCTCTTCTTTGGAATTTAAATTAAGTGCTTCAATAAGATGTTTGAGACTGGCTGGTTTGCCATAGTCTTTGAGATAATCCAGGATAAATTCCCGACTGGGAACTGGATGCTCATAATTAGTCGCTTCACGACTTAAGTACGGATCTTTGCTTTTAGAACGTTTAGCCACACAACTGCCTTGATAATTAAGTGACTCCTGAATGGAGGCCAGCGCCACTATAGCATTGTGCTAATGACTATGCGAGAGGGTGCACGGTCTTCTAGGGGCAGGCCTCCGTTCTCGCCCTCTTCCACTTGGGTGCGAGGGTGGTAAGCGGAATTCACAACCCAAGCTCAACCCTAGTTATAAAATCATTTCCTTTAAAAGAGTACGGACCATAAAAGCTTTGGTCTTATTTTCGACAAGCCAATAAGAGCCTTGGGCAATTTTGTTCTGCGCCATAGGTTGATAAAGCTGTAATACTTTTGAGCAAGGTATATTTTGTGTGGCTTGTTGATTCACGAGCTGACAACTTAAGATAAATTGACCTTGCCAGCTTAGTGCAGACCAACGTTCTGAATCAATTTGCGAGCCCCACCCCGCGCTCACCCCGGGATTATCTCGCATAACACGGTTAAGCATAATTAAGCTGTTACTTTTGTTCTTGATTAAAACAACCCCAATTTGATCAGCTGAGGCCGTGTTTAAAATAAACTCTAAGCCACCCGCTGAAAGAGGAGCTGAATAAACTTTCATCAACTGCTTCGCCCATAATGATTGTGTCATGATCAGCAAAACCTGCGCTAATATAATTTTTCTTAACATGTTCATTCTCTCTTTTGCTTAGATCGATGTTGTAGGAGCAGGCCTCTGTGCCTACCCACCCTCTCTCAACTGCACATTAATATCACTTACTACAATATATGTACCCATCGTACCTCAAGATGCGAAGCTAGGGTTTCAGCTTGCGAGAAGTTGAGGCGTTCCGATTGAGCAAAAGGCGAGGAATAGTTATTCTATTTCGAGCTTTTTGTGATTGAAGAACGCCTCAAATTCGACTTAAGGTGGAAGCCTAGCTTCGCA
>JBDNGR010000207.1:0-17199 GCA_041689165.1 Coxiellaceae bacterium | reverse complement strand
GGCGAATTAATGACAACTTTCAGACGATAAATCCAGCACCTTAAAGTTGAATGGGTATAAATATAAAAAAAAACAAGCTCTTGCTACAAAAACGAGTATTGTTGCCGCTCGTTCTTGTTGAGATTTATTTGTTGCTTACATTATTGTTATTGGGTTTTGGACCATTGAGGTGGAACTTAGCTAATTCTGATATTTTCTGGGTTTTGATATTCCTATACCACATCGCCTTTATCCTTGGTTTTTGTTTATTTTTCCGATATGTACGGTGGAGTGGCGATCGAGCCGACGAAGCTTCTCGAGTAGACATTTTTATACTTAGATATTTCTGGGCGTTTATAATTTTAGCCTTAGTGGGCTCCTTAATCGGCTACAGGCATCTTATCGGCACAGGAAGCTATATCCCCTATAATTTTTTTCCGGACCTCTATGAAGGACTTATTAACCCAAGGATTCGTCGTGCTTTTATAACGAGTGATGAGGCTCAGAATAATTTTAATGGAAATTTTTCAGTTTCTCTTGTATGGGGTTTAATTTCCTTTGCTCAATACGGGCTGATTCCTATTTTGGTTGCTTTCTGGACAAGGCTGACTCGTACAGAACAAATGTCAGCAATTTTGGTTTCGCTAATTTCACCCGTTTCAGGTATTTCTGCTGGTACGAATAAGCCTATTTTTGATTTTCTATTTATGTATTTAACAGTTTTCTTTTTTCATTTTCTATCAAATTATAATGGAAACTATATTCAAATTTTTAAGCATCGTAAAATAATACTGTTTAGCTGCTGTTTGTTATGCTTTACATTCTGGTATTTCGACCATTCTATGTCTCAACGGGCGAGTGATTTTCATTATTTAGAGGGCGTTTCTACGCCCGGGGACATTGTGTTTAAATCGAATGGGTCAGATGAATTGAGTCCACTTACTAACGCGTTTGAAAAAATTACTGTTTATCTTGTTCAGGGTTACTATGGGATGTCGCTCGCAATTGATGAAGACTTTGATTCAACCTACGGAGTGGGTCATTCCAATTTTCTTTTACGTGAAATGAGGGATGTTTTTGGCGTGGATTTATTTAGTAAGACCTACCAATATAAAATCAGTGATCGTTGGGATCAGTTTGTGCAATGGCACTCATTTTATAGCCAAGCAGCGAATGATGTTGGGTTTCCCGGCGTGATAATTGTGATGTTTGCATTAGGTTTATGGTTTTTTATAATGTGTCATTCTGCTATTGTAAATTCCAATAATATAGCAAAATGTATCCTACCTTTTTTCGTATTAATGTTTGTGTATTTCCCTGCTAATAACCAGGTCTTTAATATGATGAATTCGACACTTGCATTTGCTATGTTTAATATCATATGGATTTTAAATCAACTATTAAATTTTAAATCAACTATTAATAGGTGAATATCAAGCAGATAAAAACTATCGGCGCTTCCTTATTAATAAATGAAGGACAAACGATAGGTAAATGGAGCATTTCAAAATTTCTTTAATAGGGATGAAATGAAGGACTGTATAATTGAATTTATTAATTTTTTAACGAAGTCCACCTTGTCGGTTAGATCGTAGAGTACTGGATACGCTTGAAGTATATTTTTTTATCATGCTTGAAGGTACACATTCTGATACGAATGGTTGTTTTGATGACGTCTTAAACGTAAATTTTAATAAGGTGACCCAGTGAAAAATATTTTTTTGAATTATCCCAAAATTACCAGACATTTCTTTAATAAGGTCGGGTCGAACGCAACTCAAACAAGTAGCCATCATAATGTTTAAATTTATAGGTGAGCTCATATGTATTATTTCATCGAAGCAGCGAAAAAAGTTATTAATTCTTCAGGCCCTTGTTATCCTGATGGCCATAGCGGAAGTGACCTGTCTTGCTGTCATTGGGCCTTTCATGGCTCTAGTGGGGAATATCGACTTAATAAAAAGTAATGCAGCTATAAAATTGATTTATGTTAAAAGCGGACTTGAGACCCCTACCGATTTTTTATTTTTTGCGGGCATTATGGTTCTTATAAGTTTAGCGCTTTCAGCCGCATTATCTGTTTTTACGCTTTGGAAGCTTTCATATTTCGCAGCACAAGAAGGGGCTGAGATCGGTGATATATTGTATGAGTATTACTTGAAGAAAAACTTTTTATTTCATAGTGTTACAAGTAGTTCCCTATTGACGGCTAAAATTGCAACAGAAGTGGCTCGATTTACGGATTACGTAATGCAGCCGTTAGTTCAAATTAATGCACGTATAATTGCCGCCTTATTTATTTCAATTGCAATTTTTATATACAACCCGCTTGTTACGCTGATAGGCCTCCTGATTTTTTTTGCAGCGTATTTTTTATTGTTTTCAATAGTTAAGAGAAAACTTGATACAAATGGAAAACTAATATCTGAAGTAGCAAAAGAACGTTTTACGCTAATGAATGAAGGATTTGGTGCGATTAAAGATATCCAATTACTTGGCCGAGAACAAAGCTTTATTGATAAATTTAAAGAAAGTGGCAAGCTCTTTGCGAACGCATACGGCTCGAGTAATGGTCTGTATAATATGCCACGCTATTTCATGGAGTTGATTATTTTTAGCAGCATGATAGGGTTGATTCTTGTGCTGTTGAAAATGTATTCTGGCGACTTATCAGAAATTTTGCCCGTTTTAGCTGTATTTGGTTTTGCAGCATTTAAACTACTCCCATCACTTCAGCAAATATACAGTGGAGCCGCTCAAATTAGAAGTAATCTTGCGGCGTTTAATTCAATAAAAGGTGACTTACTATCCGCTAAAGTGTTACTTTCTCAACCAGAAACGGCTGATAGGAAGGTCATATCTAGAAATTTTATAGAGCTAAAAGATATATCCTTTACGTACCCCAATAAAAAACGCTCTGTGTTAAAGGGAATTAATCTAAGCATACCTGCTAACAGTGTAGTTGGAATTGTCGGGCCTTCTGGTGCAGGTAAGTCAACATTAATCGACATACTGCTTGGATTAATTATTCCAGATAAGGGTAAACTTTATATTGGTGAGACAGAAATAACTAGAAATAATATGCGTGAATGGCAAAATATGCTCGGATACGTACCGCAAAATATTTTTCTTAGTGAAGGTAATATTATTGAAAATGTTGCTTTTGGTATAAATAGTAACATTGTTGATATGGAAAGTGTCAAACGTGTGATTAAACTAGCAAATCTCGATGAGTGGGTTAACAATCTACCCGATGGCTATTTGACTAAAATAGGCGAACGCGGTGTTCAAATATCTGGAGGGCAACGCCAAAGAATCGGAATAGCACGCGCATTGTATGGCGATGCCGACTTTTTATTCTTTGATGAAGCAACCAGCGCTCTTGATGGTGTAACAGAAAAAATTATTATGGAAGCCATAGAAGAATGCGCCAGAAAAAAAACCATTATCTTAATAGCACACCGATTAAACACAGTCAAAAAATGTGACCTAATTTTTATGGTTGATCAGGGGAAGCTAGTAGATCAGGGCTCATATAATTATTTATCTGAAAATAATGCATATTTTAGAGAAATGGTTGAGGTTAAATAACTGTATGGATAAGTGCGATATTATAGACAAACAAAATGTTACAATGTTGGTGAATTCGTGTGATTTATATCAGGACATATGGCCTATGTTTTTTTGCGCGCTTAAAGAGTATTGGCCGGATAGAGATATGAACATTATTCTAAATACTGAATCAAAAAATATTGATTTTAAAGTTGATGGCTTAACGGTTCATCATTTTATAGATGACAGTGGAAAGGATAAATGGGGAGCGAGATTTCTTAAGGTCTTACAGAGTATAAAGTCAGAGTATGTAGTTGTCGTGTATGATGATTTTATATTGGAGTCTAGGTTTGATAGTAGGAGGCTGAGAGCGCTTATAAAACATATGGATTTAAACAAAAATATTGCGGTTTCTTATTTGGTTGCTCTTGGACTACCCACCAAGCTTGATAAAAGACATAAAGATCAAGTAGTGCTGCAGGATAACGTGGATTATAGATTGAATTCGGCACCTGCTTTGTGGCGGCGTGAAAACCTAATTGAGTATACAGGACCTAACGATAATCCATGGGCGTGGGAGGTGTTTGGTAGTTACCGCACATACAACGATAAGAAGTTGTTTTATGCGCCTATCGCCCCTGAGTCTGACCTTTATGTATATAATCATAAAAAGGGAGGCGCGATATACCGAGGAAAGTGGGTGTCTGAAGTTGTTCTACTCAAGAAAAAAAAATATGATTTAAATATAAATTTTAACGTTCGTGGATTTTCCAGCGAGTATTTACCTGAAAAACGCAGTCTAGCGTGGAAGTTAAAATTTATTCTCCTCGGTTTTAAAATGGTTAAATTTAAGTTTTTATATTGTATTCGTTATTATGTGAGGGAAAAGCTTAAATGATTAGTTCAGTGAGCAATTTTACGTTTCTAGTGCTGATGCATAATCACGGAAGCTTTATTTTAGAACACTTGGAGAGCGTAAGGTATCTCGTTGTCCATTATGGAGAAGGTATTGATATCCGACTTATTGTTAATGACGATTGTTCCATAGATGAAACAGTGAAAATAGTTGACAAATGGATTGAGAATAATACCTCTCTATTCTCCCGTGTTGTGAAAATATATAATAAAACAAATGTAGGTACGTGTAAAAGCATTTGCAATATGATTCGGCATTTAACAACGGATTACTGCAAAATGACCGGAGGAGATGATGTATACTCATATGAGAATATATTTGATCTGGCTAGGCTTTTGGATAGCAGTGATATTGCTTCTGGCATTCCGCTTAGTCTGGTCGACGGCGTTATTTCAAAAAATAGATTTGACATATACAATATTATTATATCCAGTATTATTTATAATAATGAAGCACTAATAGAAAGGTTTAAATGGATATCATTAAATAATGCGCCCAATATTATCTATAGAGCAGAGCACTTGCGTAATGAAAATATTTTAAAGTTTGTTTCTGAATTTGATGTGGTTGAAGATTTACCATTACAAATTGCAATTGCAGAGAATAATAAAAGGTCGATTTTTTTTCTAGATAAAAAAGTATATGTATACTACAGGCGCACTCCAGGCTCGACCTATCTTGTTGAATCTGAGCGCTTTAATAAGGATCAAACAAAAATATTTAAGTATCTCATAGATAACGAAACTTCAGTTTTCAGTAGGCTTATTTTAAATAACAGACTTTTTTGTTTCGCATCAGGCAAGCGATTTGTTAAGCGGTTTATGAATTTGTCTGTTTATTTCTATCTATTAGCTTGCATTAGAAATTTGCTTTCGATATTTAAAAATATAAGTTTGTTTAATGATCATATCGACTTGCACTCTCGGCACTACTTGACTATAAAGGAGGCTGCCCATATCTTCGAAACTAATAGCTTGCATCTTAATGATTAATGGAGATTTACAGCCAAAGATGCGGTGCAAATAGTGGATCAATAAGACAGGATAGCGGCCCTCTGATGCACACAAAAATTTGGCAATAATAACTTATATTACGTCGCATAGATTTGTAAACTCCACAAAAAATATTATTGATTAATTTGCTAAAGGTAAGGTTGCTCTTATGTTCACAAATAAAACGTTATTAATTACAGGCGGCACAGGCTCATTCGGGAACGCGGTTCTCAAACGGTTTTTAGATACTAATATTAAAGAAATTCGTATCTTCAGTCGAGACGAAAAAAAACAAGACGACATGCGCAAGCGATATCAAAGTGAAAAATTAAAGTTTTATGTGGGCGATGTGCGTGATTACAACAGTCTCTTAAGCGCCATCCGCGGTTCCGATTTTATTTTCCACGCGGCGGCTTTAAAGCAAGTCCCATCCTGCGAATTTCACCCAATGGAAGCCGTCAAAACAAACATTTTAGGAACCGGGAATGTACTGGAAGCAGCCATTCAAAGCAAAGTGAGTAGGGTGATCTGTTTGAGTACAGATAAGGCCGTTTATCCTATTAATGCGATGGGAATCTCTAAGGCTATGATGGAAAAAGTAATGGTTGCTAAGTCTCGAAATTTAGATGATAGCAAAATCATTATTTGCGGAACTCGTTACGGAAATGTTATGGCCTCTCGTGGTTCGGTTATCCCCTTGTTTGCCGGTCAGATAAGGGAAAATCAAGCCTTAACCATCACTGATCCTAATATGACTCGTTTTATGATGACATTAGAGGATGCCGTTGATTTGGTTCTTTACGCATTTAAACATGGAAAAAACGGCGATATTTTTGTTCAGAAATCGCCCGCGTCAACGATGTATAATTTAGCAAAAGCGGTTTCGAGTGTATTAACGGATCAGTTGGACTACCCCATACAAATCATTGGCACTCGTCATGGTGAAAAATTAAATGAGGCGCTATTGAGTCGTGAGGAAATGGCTACTGCTGAGGATTTAGGGGAATATTACCGAGTTCTCCCTGATCTACGTGATTTAAATTATGCGAAATTTGTTGAGAAAGGCGAAGAAAAAATTTCGCATGGACAGGATTATAATTCACATAATACCGAGCAGCTTGATATTAGGGGTATGCGGGATTTGCTCTTGAAGCTTAATGTGATACAAGATTTCGCAAAGGGAAAACCTTTAGATGTAGAAGGTTAAGCGTATGAAGGTTTTGATTACAGGTGCCGATGGTTTCATTGGTAAAAACCTTTGTTTGCATCTATCTTCGCTAAATGAAATAAGCATTATTCCATTTACACGTAAAAACTCAGTGCACGACTTATCTGAAATGCTGAAAGATGCAGATTTTGTCTGTCATTTGGCCGGTGTTAATCGAACGGATGTTTTGGACCACTTCACACAGGGAAACGTTAATATAACCATTGCGTTATGCGATGCACTGAGTGGTTTGAATAAATTCATTCCCATTATTTACTCCTCATCTACTCAAGCGGCTTTATCCAATCCCTATGCTTTGAGTAAGTGTGGTGCTGAAGAGGTGCTTCAGGCCTATTCTGAGCGATGTGCAGCGCCGGTATATATTTATCGCCTACCAAACGTTTTTGGTAAATGGGCGAAACCGAATTACAATTCAGTGGTAGCCACTTTTTGTCATAACATTGCCCGAGGTTTACCCGTAGAAATTCATGATCCGGCGAGTAAAATCAGTCTGGTTTACGTCGATGATGTTGTCGCTCAATTTATCAATGTCATTAAAAAAAAACCGACCAATCTCGGTCTCTTTTGTACCTTAGAGCCTATTTACCAGATTACGGTAGGGGAGCTTGCTACTCAACTTGAGACGTTTTCTAACAGCAGACAATCACTCATTACAGACGCCGTGGGTTCAGGTTTTATTCGGGCGCTTTATGCCACGTATGTGAGCTATTTACCAACGGAGTTATTTTCCTATGAAATTCCAAAATATGGTGATCCCCGAGGTGTTTTTGTAGAAATGCTAAAAACTCATGACGCTGGCCAATTCTCCTATTTTACGGCATTACCCGGTGTTACGAGGGGAGGTCATTATCATCACTCGAAAACAGAGAAATTTTTAGTGATTAAAGGACGGGCGAATTTTCGATTTCGTCACATGATATCCAGGGAATATTATGAACTAATCACGACAGGTGACCACCCGGAGATTGTGGAAACGGTCCCAGGCTGGACACATGACATCACTAATATTGGAGTAGATGTTATGATTGTTATGCTTTGGGCGAATGAAATATTTGATCGAGATAACCCAGATACGTATCCATGCGGAATTTAATATGAAGAAATTAAAAGTAATGACAGTGGTTGGCACACGACCTGAAATCATTCGATTGTCTCGAGTGATCTCTAAATTAGACCATTATTGTGAGCACGTATTAGTGCATACGGGTCAAAACTATGATTACGAGCTCAACGAACTATTTTTTCATGATTTGGGGATTCGTAAGCCGGATTATTATTTAAATGCTGCAGGTGTTACTGGTGCAGAAACAATGGGGAATGTAATTATCGCCGTTGATCGCTTACTGGCGGATGTTCAGCCTGAAGCGTTATTAGTGTTAGGGGATACAAATAGCTGCATGGCTGTTATTCCAGCCAAACGAAGGAAAATCCCTACTTTTCATATGGAAGCAGGGAACCGTTGCTTTGATATGCGTGTTCCGGAGGAGATTAATCGACGCATTGTCGATCACACTGCGGATATGAATCTAACTTATAGTACAATTGCACGTGACTATTTATTGAGTGAAGGCTTAGCGTCTGACTTAATTATCAAAACAGGCAGTCCTATGTTTGAGGTGCTTGAGCATTATCGCAATGGCATTGAGGAATCCGATATTCTATCTCGTTTATCGTTAACTGAAATGCAGTTTTTTCTTGTTAGTGCGCATCGTGAAGAAAACATTGAACCGGCCGATAGATTTTTACAGTTGACTACTTTGCTTAATCATATTGCCGAACAATACGATTGTCCCGTTATTGTTTCAGCGCACCCTCGCACACAAAAGCGCATCGATAGCATGGCAATTAAATTTCATCCACTGGTTAGATTACTGAAGCCTTTAGGTTTTAAAGATTATAATAAATTACAAATGACGGCAAAGGCCGTACTATCTGATAGTGGTACAATTACGGAAGAGTCCTCTATACTAAATTTTCCGGCATTAAACATTCGTGAAGCGCATGAGCGTCCGGAGGGAATGGAGGAGGCGTCGGTAATGATGGTTGGGTTTGATGAAACGCGAGTGTTTCAATCTTTACGGATTTTAGACGCCCAATTACGAGGTGATAAACGTAATTTCCGTCAGGTTAGCGACTATACTATGCCGAATGTATCAGATAAAGTAATACGCATTATTCATAGTTATGTAGATTATATAAATCGTGTAATATGGAAAAAATATTGAAAAGTAGCTGTGAAGAACATGTTCATCATACGACTTCTGAGGGATGATGTTAACCTAAAACTGATAATTGTTGAATTTGATTATATGAATGAAAAAAAACTTAAAATTCTTGTTGTTACACAATATTTTTGGCCAGAAAACATGCGAATTAACGATCTTGTTGAGGGTTTTCTGGAAAAAGGGCATGAATTAACTGTATTAACAGGTTTGCCAAATTACCCCGAAGGTAGGCTTTATTCTGAGTACAAAAAAAATAAACAAGCATTTACTGATTATAAAGGCGCTAAAATTATTCGTGCACCTATGTTTCTCAGAGGCAGAAATAGTTTTAAACTTATTTTAAATTATTGTTCGTTTTTTCTTAGTGCTTCGATGATCGGCTTATTTAGATTACGATCTCAACCTTTTGATGCAATTTTTGTTTATGCCGTCTCGCCTATTATGGTTGCGATTCCAGCAATCCTATTAGGGCGTTTGAAGGCGACACCCGTGTTTCTTTGGATTTTAGATCTTTGGCCAGAGTCCTTGTCAGCGGTGGGGCGTATACACAATAAATTTATATTAAATTTATTCGGTGGATTGGTTTCTTGGATTTATAATCAGTCAGACTATCTTTTAGTACAGTCTAACTCATTTAAAGCACATGTTTTAAATTATTCTACTAGCCATATCGACGATGAAAGAATGATTTATTTTCCTAGCTGGGCTGAGGATATTATTGTAAATCAAAGCGGCGCTAAGAACTATAAGTTATTAGAAAAAGATGCGCGTTATGTTACAGTGATGTTTACTGGTAATATAGGAGAAGCCCAAGACTTTATTGTTATCGTTAATGCTTTTGAAAAACTGAAAGCACACCCGTCAATTCGCCTGGTTATTGTAGGTAATGGTCGAATGCTCCCTTGGGTTAAAGAACAAATTATAAAACGTCAGCTCAATAATATTATATTGTTAGGCAAGCACCCCGTCAGGGAGATGCCGGGACTATTTTCTTGTGCTGACGCATTACTTGTTTCGCTTAAGAAAGACGATGCTCTTTCCAAAACCATTCCTGGGAAATTACAAGCCTATCTCGCAGCAGGAAGACCTGTTTTAGGAATGGTTGATGGTGAAGCGGCAGATATCATTTCACATTCCGGGTGTGGATTTGTCTGTCCCTCAGGGGATGAGGACGGTCTTGTCGAGAATACTTTAAAGTTGCACGAACTTAAATTAGAAGAACGGGATACCATGGGTGGTAAGGGCGTTGAATTTTATCAGCAACATTTTCAATCTAAGCAATTATTTAATAAGTTAGAAGATCTGTTTAGAGTAGCAACGCTGAGATGTTAATACATCAGCGCTGAAATAGACCAGTTATTTTTGTTTGCAGTGTGCGGTACGTTTTTTTCTGGCTCTTTCCCCTTTCTAGTGTCCGCATTATGCGTAAATTTCGAAGCCTTTTAAATCGAGAAATAAACGCTGAAAAAGCGTCTCTGTTTTATAAATTCCATAGCAACGTCTCTTCGCAACTTTGATCAAATTATTTAGACCTTCTACAAAGGTTCTGTCGCAAAAATTTTCATAGGCTGAAAATGGACTTATTCTAGGCGTAATTAAGCTGCAAGCCCATAGAACTGTTCAAAAACAGTTTGGTTGGCAGAGCACATATGTTGATTCTTGCGCAACATGTGGCGTAATTCAATACCGGATAAAGTTGCTTCAGCGGAATAAAATTCTTTGAATCCTTTCATGGGCTTAGTTATTTTTTTCACAAATCGATGGTCCTGTTCAACAATATTATTGAGGTATTTAATTTGACGAACGGTGACTTGAGTAAAAAAACTGCCCAGCATGAACAGTAGAGCCAATTGTAAATTGATGGTATTCATGCCGGCTTTATTCGCACCACTTTTATCCATCGTTACTTTATGAGGCAGTCCACTGGATCCAATGGCCTTCTTAAAAAATGCGCGAGCAGCGGGCTTGCCTCGCTTTTCGGACAACATAAAATCAACCGTTTTTCCTTCTTTGTCCACTGCCTGGTACAAATATACCCACTGGCCTTTAACCTTAATATAGGTCTCATCTATGCGCTAAGAAATACCGGTCGGTCGCTTGTGGCGCTTGCGAAAAACCTCTTCCAATTGGGGGGCATATTCGATAACCCAACCATTTATCGTAGAGTGATCTACAGACAATCTTCGTTCCAAGGCTAATTCTTCAATATCGCGATAACTCAATGGGTGAGCCACGTCCCATCGAACCAACATTAAAATAATATCCTTTTTAAAATGACGCTACTTGAAATCGATCATCGCAAATGCCTATCAATCATGAATTTTACAAACTTTACCATTAACCCATATTTTTTGTGACAGAACCCTAAATTGCCGCTACACGGCCCAAACCCGGTATAGCTTTTTAAATAACCAACTGCTAATCTGCTTCGCCATGAAACGAATAGCATTAATTTTACTAGTGATTTTGCAGCTGAGTGCATGTGGGCAAAAAGGCCCTTTATATATGCCAGATCAAAACCATAAACCGGCTAAATATCCCCCGGTATTTATTTTCAGCTGAGGCAGGGCATGGAAATCAAATTCACTAAAATGCAATCTTTAGGTAATGATTTTGTAGTTATTGATGCGACTCGCCAAAATATAAATCTAAACAGCCAACAAATTCAAAGTATGGCGGATCGTCGCTTAGGTATTGGTTTTGATCAGTTACTAATTTTAGCGCCGACTGACAAAGTAGGTTGCGATTTTAATTATCGAATTTTTAATGCCGATGGTTCAGAGGTGGGTCAATGTGGTAATGGCGCTTGTTGTATTGGACGCTTTATTCAATTAAATAATTTATCGGATAAAGACGAATGGGTGCTAGCGACACAAACGGCCAAAATTAAACTTGCATTAATGGGCAATGAGCTAAGCGTTGAGATGCCCATCCCGATTGTTTTGCCTAAAGTAGATGATGCCTTGGCAGCGCTGGACCTGGGCAATCCACATCTGGTTTTCTGTGTTACTGAACTTGATGAGCTAAATCTTGAACAAACGGCTGCGCTTTATGCTCATCATCCTGTCTTTCCTGAAGGAGTAAATGTCGGTTTTATGCAGGTGCTGGATGCGCAACATATCCGCCTTAGAGTGTATGAGCGTGGCGCAGGTGCGACTTTAGCTTGTGGTAGTGGTGCTTGCGCGGCTGTGGTTGCAGGTTGTTTACAAGGGCTTTTAAGTAACGAAGTGCAAGTTGACCAACGTGGTGGTACTTGCTGGGTGAGCTGGTCGGGTGAGTCGCAAGCTGTTTACTTACGCGGACCTGCAGACTATTGTTTTAGCGGTTTTTGGCCTTATGAATGAAGTCTCATGAAAGATTTGCAAAGCCCGGCATTTCCACTAGAATAAATCCTCTTTTTGGAACCCCCTTTGTTAGGAGAACAACATGGCAGTAAAATCTAAGTCCAAAGCGAAGCTAAGCGCAAAAGTAGCTGTGAAAGCTAAAGCTAAGCTTAAAGCAAAACTTGCGGTAAAGCCCAAAGCAAAAACAGCTGTGAAAAAAGCAAAGCCTGTTGCCAAAGCAAAACCTAAAGCCAAAGCCAAAGCCAAAGCCAAAGCCAAAGTGGTTGCCAAAGTTAAAACAGTTACTAAAGCTAAAACAGTAGCTAAGCCCAAAGCAAAAACTGCCGTAAAACCTAAAGCGAAAGCGGCGGTAAAAGTGGTAGCTAAACCTAAAGCAAAATCTGTTCCTAAAGTTGCAGTTAAGGCGGCGCCTAAAGTGAAAGCGATTGTTAAACCTCAAGCTAAAGCTCAGCCCAAACCAACAAAAACTCCCGTTATTAAATCCAAGGCTGTGGCTCAACCAAAAGCTATACCTAAAGTAAAGGTCAAATTAGAAGTGCAAAAGACAACGTATCATCCTATTTCGGGCAGCGGTGGACCCACTGATTTCATTCCTTACCGAGAAATAAAAAATGAGGATTATATGAATCCTCAGCAAGCCGATCATTTCCGTAAAATTCTACGTGATTGGCTAGTGCAGTTGCGCGAAGAAGTCGACAACACGATGGCGCATATGCAAGAAGAAATGGGTACCTATCCAGATCCTGTTGATCGTGCGGCGCAAGAA
The DNA here is from genome assembly GCA_041689165.1 of Coxiellaceae bacterium. GTDB lineage: Bacteria > Pseudomonadota > Gammaproteobacteria > Coxiellales > Coxiellaceae > CAIQCE01. The sequence continues at coordinate 4,197 of JBDNGR010000207.1, read as the reverse complement.
GAAGAATTTAGCTTGGAACTGCGCGCACGAGATCGTGAACGCAAACTTATCAAAAAAATCGAACAAGCTATCGATGATATCGATCACAATGATTATGGCTATTGCAAAGATTGTGGTGCTGAAATCGGTATCCGTCGTTTAGAAGCACGTCCTACTGCAGACAAATGCATCGATTGTAAAACCTTTGAAGAAATCAAAGAAAAGCAAACTGGCGCGTAGCTTTGGCGTAGGGGCGGGCCTGGTGTGTAAATCGGGTGCCCGCCCTCTCAGCTGCACAGCGATGTTATTTCAGAGCTGCGGAGACGGGATCGCCATACAAGATTCAGAACTATTTATTTACACTAAAACTTTCTACGAAGAAGCTGTAGGGGCGGGGCCCTGTCCCCGCCCTCCCAATGGCACATCGATGTTATTTACAAGTAGGACCTGCGCACAGCACTGATCCAACTGAAAGAGGGCAACCACGGGGGTTGCCCCTACAAACGCAAACGCAAATGTCAGTCCAAGCTACACATTCAACACCCGCCCACTATCCACATTAATAATCTGCCCAGTTAAAAAACTTTGTTGCGCTAAAAATAAAACCGTTTGCGCAACATCAGCGGCCTCACCACGACGCTTCAAAGCAGTTTTAGCGATCAAGCGTGCTTGTAAATTTTCAACGATACTGTTTTTTCCCTCCGGCCACAGCGTGGGTCCGGGTGCGACACCATTCACGCGTATCTCGGGTCCTAATTCTTTAGCTAATGCTTTGGTTAACATACTGAGACCTGCTTTAGCGACAGAATAAACCACATAATTTTTCAAAGGTTTCTGTCCGTGAATATCAATCACATTAATAATTGCGCCGTGTGATTTTTTTAAATAAGGCAAAGTTTTTTGCACTAAGAAATAGGGTGCCATTAAATTGCTGTTCATCAGCTCGTGCCAGCTTTGCAAAGCCGTTTCACCCACACGAGTTGCAAAATAGCGTGAGGCATTATTCACTAATAAATCCAAGCGCTGCCATTGGCTACAAGATTTCTCCACAAGTTCGTTGATTTGATCCATAAAATCTAAGCAGGCTGGAGTAGCGATCGCAGAGTCAGGGCGCTTGTTATTTAGCTTCTCTGCTAAAGCCAAGGCTTCCGCTTCCGAGCGATAATAGTGAATGATGACGCGATAACCGTGGGTGTGGAGACTTTCAACAATGGCCGCACCAATACGGCGCGCCGCGCCTGTGACTAACGCGACCGGCGCCTCTGTATTTGACTTCATAAAATTCTCACTATAGTGTTCGCTGCTGATTTAAGTCGATCTTCGCTGTCATGCCGGCCAGGATGTCGGCAACCAGTTGCCAGGGATGGTATCACCGAAGGGCTATCAATGTTAATGCGTGGCAGTCGATCTGCAGCTTGGATGATTTAATGCAAAACCGATTTCCTATCACTGATCCGCTTGCAGAAATACATAGCGCCAAACTTAAAGCGCATATTCTTGAGCTGATTGCACAAGACGGGCCGCTCGATTTTGACCGTTTTATGAATCTTGCGCTGTATGCGCCAGGCCTTGGTTATTATGTGGCAGGTGCACACAAATTGGGAAAGGGTGGCGATTTTGTAACAGCACCCGAACTTTCGCCCGTGTTCTCGTATTGTGTCGCGCGACAGTGTGCTGAAGTAATCAACACCATTCCCGTGGCTGAGATTCTAGAGTTAGGAGCCGGCTCCGGTAAAATGGCGCTGGCGATTCTCAGCGAGCTAGAACGCTTGAATGCGCTACCGAAGCATTATTTTATTTTAGAATTAAGCCCGGACTTACAAGAACGGCAACGTCGTTTATTTGAGCAAACAGCCCCCCACTTTTTAGAGCGGGTGCGCTGGTTAAACGAATTACCGCAAATTAAAGGGATTATTTTAGCCAATGAAGTATTAGACGCGATGCCGGTGCGACGCTTCAAGCAAGCCGCCGAATTACAGGAATATTTTGTCGGCTCAAGTGGTAGTGATTTGCAATGGCAACTTATGCCAGCCACAGTTGAATTACAAACGACTGTCGCAGAGCTCGGGCTTGAATTGGCTGTGGGCTACGAATCTGAAATTAATCTGCAATTGCAGCCTTTTATTCAAAGCCTTGCCGCGAGCTTAGAGCAGGGCTTGTTGCTCTTAATTGACTACGGTTTTACGCGGCAGGAGTATTATCATCCGGAACGCTCGATGGGTACTCTGATGTGCCACTACCAACATCAAGCACATGAAGATCCGTTGATTCTGCTGGGAATCCAGGATATAACCACCCATGTTGACTTTAGTGCTGTAGCAGAAGCGGCCACCGCAGCAGGTTTAGAGGTGGCGGGTTTTGCCAATCAGGCCACATTTTTAATCAATGCGGGCTTGAGTGACTATGTGAGCGCGCTTAACCCAAATGAATTATTAGCCGTGAAACAACTGGTTTTGCCGAGTGAAATGGGCGAGTTATTTAAGGCGATGGCCCTCACTAAACAACTGGAGATAACACTCTGTGGTTTTAGTGAACATAACCAGAGCTATCGTTTATAGGATTATGAAGGCCCTACGCTAGGGCGATCTTTTATAAGGGTAAATTCTATGCCTACTTCAAAAGAACTAATTACGGCTTTGTACCAAAGTATTGCCCAAGCAAATTTAGTACATATAGAATTTTTACTAAGCACGCATCGTGATCTTTTCAAGCAGTCTTTGTCTTATTGTTCTTCATACACGGCACTTGATTCAGCATTAAGGATCGCTCTGAAAAATGAAGCAAGTGATCCTGTTCTTCATGCTCTATTAAGAGCCGGCGCTAGTATGTATGCGTGCGATCCAGCCGGAGAAAACGCTTTAAGCTTGGCGCTTGCTTCGGCGCGAGGTGAGGGAGGGACAGCTCCGAATCTGAGTGCCGCCAGAGTATTTATTGGAGAAGTAGCGCGTGTGAGGAATGAGATAAGATCTTTGTCCTGCTTATCACGTTTTCTCCGCCCTTTTTATGTTGTGAATATGGCAAAAGTAGAAACATACATAATAGGGAAATATTTTATTCGGTCTGCTCAATGCCGCTCTAGTCTAGCTGTTTTCGAGCTTCTATTGCCTCATGTGGACCGATCTCGTTATCCAGAAGCCTTGTATTATGCAGCGAAAGAAAGGCATCTTGCCGCCGTTGATCGCTTATTAAGCGAGGGCGTTTCTGCTAACGCAACTCATCCCGGCTTCAACTCGTCTTATTTTGAAGGGAAAGTTGATGCTCCCGTTTTGTGGGCAGCGATGCTGGGGCGGGATCCAGAAATTTGTAGGCGGCTTTTGGATGCTGGAGCAGATGTTAATACCACGGTAGAATGGGTACATATTTTAAGGCAGGCATTAGCATATCCTCAACACGAATTGATTCGGGTGCTAGTCACATACGGGGCTCATATTTATGTTCGGCATTGTTTTGGATATGACGTACCAACCATATTAATGTTAGCAGTGGACCATGATGGCGTTGATGAAGATGCTCGATTAACCGATTGTATTCTGCATTCTCCCCATCAAGATCAATTAGCGGCGTCTATAAATTTACAAACAGACACAGGCTTAACTGCTCTAATGCGAGCTTGTCAGTATCGTAAGCTTGTTGTTGTAAAAAAATTAATTTTAGCCGGTGCTCTGGCAAGCTTAGATAGCTATGATAAAGATCAGCATTGCACGGCTTTAATGTTCGCTGTATTAGCAAATGCACCTTCCATAGCAAGGTTATTGCTATTGCTGGGGGCGAATAAAGCGCAGCACGATAAATATTATCGTAGCGCCTCAAGGTTGGCAGAACAGAAATTTCCAAGTTCCGCAGTCGTGAATGTTTTTGAGGAATCTCCGGCAACGGCCTTTTGGACGTCCTTTGATCAAGAGGGTGAAAATCGTCTGACAAACTTATGCTACGCCAAGCAATCGGAAAGTGCTCAAGATAGCATCCTCAGAAGAGGGCTAGAGACGCCAACGGATCCAGCGACACGTGTAAGAGTCGGCAGGTTTCCACAATTATTTGAACGGGGTCTGCAAGACTCAGCTTTTAGGCGACGAAAACCTGCTGTTATCGCATCAAGCCTTAGCTTTGAGCTCTAGGCGAGTGAAATTTTTTTATAATTAGAATTGTTTGTGAAGCGCGCAATAACTAAAAACCGAAAGCTAATTAACTATTACTGAGAAAACCATAAGTATCATCCCT